>JAHBWU010000026.1 GCA_019636835.1 Nitrospira sp. | reverse complement strand
ACGCTGACAGCGTTGGGCGAAGGTCGGCCGTTTTCCCTCACCCGGTATTCGGTATTGTTGGGCGACGTGCGGGCCATCGTCATTCATTTGCAGGCGCGCGAGTTGCGCACGCGCCTCGCGAAGTTCGACGGCAACAAGGCGGAGAATACAGCGTGGTTGCATGACCGCCTCGGTATCATGGAAACCTGCGCACCGGCGCGCTTCGCCGACCGAGGCGGATCGGTCGCCTTTGATAGGGCTGTGACCTTGGTAAGCAAGTCGCGCCGCGACCTGCAGCGATTTCTTTTCCAAAGTGCTTCGCAGGAAGACAGTGGTCCGCAGAAAGGTGCGTCGGGCGGGCTGCGGCCAACAATTTCCGAGGGCCGAAAATGAGGTGGGTACTCGCAGCAGCCTTTGTCGTGCTGTTCAGCAGTGCCGCTGCCGCACAGAGCTTTCAGTTTGAGTTTTCGGAACAAACACTGAACGAACTGGTCGGTGACCTCGGCCATCCTAGCGCGGGCGACGTGTATCTGCCCACCGGGCTCATTACAAATCTGGGGTACTGGAACTGCCGCCCGATCGGAACATTGGAGTGCACGTACGGCACCACCCACACATCCGGAACCTCCGCGCCGGTCACGGCAGGGAACAAAGTGGTGGCAATGTCGCTGTGCCAGGGACCTGATGGTCAGCCGGCGGTTCTTCCGACGCCCGAGCCCGTCCCATGGCAGTGGTGGATCACCGAAGCTCATTTCACGGTTGGTTCCCAGCAGCTGAGCTTCAGCGCCAACGTTCGTTATCGCATCGGCTCGAAGTGGTACAACGTCGCGCAGACCGTGCCGGCGACCCTCACCTTTGATTACGCGCAGCAACGGCTGCGCATGGCGATTTCGAGTTTCAGAGTCCCCATTCGCTACAGCGAAGGGGGCATTGTCGAACTGCTGGGCGAGGTAGATGTTGGCCGGTTCATGAGTTTCACAATTCCGACAAGCAGGCAAAAGATTTCGGTTCCTGATCTTAACGGCAACGGCAGGACTATTACGACCAGGGTTGACAGCGTGAATGTCCAGTACGTTCCCGGCAAAGTGGTGGTGAAGGTCGATGCCGGATTCAATTAGAGCACGACTGAAGGCGTGCAGCCTGGCCATCGTGCTGGCTCTCGGCACCGCGGGCCCGGGCGCCGCCCAGGATGGCACTATCAGACTTAGCGCCGGCACGTTTGACCGTTTTGCCGCTGCGCTTCAGCCGCTCACCGTTCGACGTGAAGGATGGTATCATTTCACCGTGCCCAGCTTCTTCGGACCGGTTGATGTGCCGATTTATTGCGTCGGTACGGCATCCGTGTCGAACGTCAAGTTCACAATTGCGCCGAATAGCGCAACGGTACGCGGCGACGTCAGCGGGACGATGTGCGGCTTGCCTTATACGACTTCGCTCTCCAGTCCAGTCACAATGGCGGTCAACGCAAGTGCGGGTCAGCTCCTGGTGCGGCCTGCCGCTCCGTTATCCCTAAACGCGACCATCAATATTTTGGGTTTTGTGTTCACCATCCCGTTCAACGCGAATCTGGCGCCGTCGCTCACGGTCCTTGCCATTCCTCTCGATATGATTCGCGTCGAGATGGAATCGCCGAGCGGACCTCGTACCCTGGTCCTGGCCAGTGAACACCACCGATTGTCGCTGCAAGCCGGCTTTGTTGAGATAAGAGCTGATGTGCACTTCCGTTAACAGGCGAAGATTCATGAGCCGCTGGAAAGCCCTCTTCGGCTTGGGCTGCCTGGTGCTGCTTCTCGCGGCGTGCCGGGATCTAACTGTACCGGATCCACCGCCGCCGGTCAGCGCGAGAGTGCGGGTCTCTGTGGTGATCGTTCAAGAGGGAACAGCAGACGTCAAAGTCAGAGCCGTGCGAAAGTTAGATGAGCGCGGCAATCAGGCGACAGGCACGATCCCTGAGGACCAGAAGAGAGTTCAACCGGCCCCCTTGTCACAACTTCGGACAGTAGAATTCGACTTCCCGACCGATTCAACCATTATAGGAACAGGCACCTGGGACTTTGAAATAAGCGCCCGGCATTCCGGCACAAATCAACACGAATGGCACACGACTTGTACCACCCGGTTGTTCAAGGATGGATTGAACAAACTGGAGGCCATCGAGGACGTTGCCACCTGTACCGGTGATTTCACCGTCTTCAACGGACAACACGAAGTCGGCATTGGTGAGGTGCAGGTTGCACCGGCCATGCTGCGGGTGGGCGATCAAGCGAACATCCGCTTTATTGCAAAAAATAACGGGGTGAATGACGAAACGTTTGACGTGACCGTCAGAACGTTAGGCCCGGGCGGACAATCTCTCTCCACATCGATTGCGCATGTGACGAATTTACCCTCCGGCGCGGAGCGTGTCGTACCGACCGCCACTGAACCTAACATCACGTGGGATACACGTAACCTTCCTTGGGGGACGTATATCGTTCAAGCCTCGATCACGACGCCGATCGCAGGTGATCCACAAAGCTCGAACGACAGCAATTCAACGTTCATCGAATTGGCGCCCGGTGATGGCGACGGCGACGGAGTGAACGACAAGATCGACAACTGCCCGACCGTGTCGAATCCAGATCAGGCAAATTGCGATGCCGGCGAACCTGGCGGCGAACTTGGCGATGCCTGCGATACGCCGAGACTCCGTTCTTTTGTCCCGTCCTGCAATATTCCCGGGGGCGAAACAGTCATCGTGATCGGTTCCGGATTGGGACGTATCACGGCTTCCGATATCACGCTTGGCACGGCCAAAGCGGCGGCCATTACGCGCCAGAATGCCTGTCGGGTGGATTTCACGAATCCAACGGCCAATAATTTTCCGACCGGGTCCTTAACGATCGCGACCATGCCGCCGCTTCAAATGCCAGTGTGTTGTGCGACGCCGACCATCGGCGCGATTGCACCGTCACATGGCCGCCCTACCGAGGAGATCACAATCATCGGATGCGGATTTACCGGGGTGATCGTGTCCCTTGTCCTGCAGCCAGGGTCGTCGCCAATACAGGTTGGTCCCCCTGCCACGGACGATCAAAAAATAACCTTCAGGATCCCGGGGATCGCGCCGGGCCTCTATAGAATCGTGCTGGAGCGCCCAGGAATACAGCCAATTATGAGTTCGACCACCCTCAGGGTCGATCCTCCTTAGGCTGCTGGCATCCGAATGACGTCGACGTCGAAGGATGGTCGATTCACCAGTGAGTGTTTTTCACCGCCGGGGGGCCGTTCCGTCGATCTTGATCGGCCGCTGATACGACGCATCCGCTTTTGAGAGCGCTTTCACAGGAACCCTATCAAAGAAGCACGCAAGACTAAGCCCCGGAAGTAATATGTTCATGAGGACCGTTAAACTCACACGTACATTGGCCGACCGTCGCTAAGAGTTACCCAGCCGCGAACGATCCGGTACACGAACCAGAGTCCGACCAGAGTGATCGGCAGCCACATGAAGAGGAGGCCGATCCCAAAGGTCATGATGATGAAGGCCACGCAGAGCGACATCCAGAGTAGTCCGAACCAGAACGTTCGGATCTGCCAGCGAAAGTGTGATTCAAGCCAGGTGCCACGAGCCTCGCTCCGCTTGATGTAGTTCAGAATGACCGCGATGATTGAAGGCCATCCGGTGAGGAATGCGCCGACCACCGTGGCCGTGCCGATGATGCCGGTAAGCAGGCTGAATGCGTGTAGGGCATATACGACCTTTGTCCAGGTGATAAGTGAATCCAAGAGCATGCTCCAGTCTTACTTTATGTGGTCAGCGTTGCGTGTATCAGGACCATACCTCCGAGAGACTGCCAACCGATGGCAATCCCTTAAGACGGCTTCCGAGCGGTTCAGCATATCCACCGTCTTTGGTCTAACGCAATACCACGAGCTAACTATCACGCACGATGCAGCACAAAACACACAGCTTGAGAATGCAGACCTACGACAAGACTAAAACTCTTAGAATGACGATTTCTGCCACAGTTTACGGCGACGAATTGTAGCAACTGGCCCCGGCGAGTCGTAAACAAACGTACGGCCAAGACTCATTTTAGTTGGATTTATTGCGACCAGCGGTGCGGAGAGTAATCGGCACCGTGCTTGCTCACGTATGTGATGTGGGGGAGGCCCATGGGCGAGACGACGCTGTTCAATCAGATTTTGTTGCCGGTCGATTTTTCCCCCTGTTCGAACGAGGCGTTTCGGATCGGGTGCCGTCTTGCGCGCATGTCCGGGTCGGCCGTCGTCGTGCTGCATGTCATCGATATGAGCATAGTGGCTACCCTCCAGCGTTTGGGGCTCTCAGCGGTTCCGTCCGACGGCGCGGCTCAACGCCGGCGTCTTCGGCATCACGCGCGGTCAAACCTTCGACGCCTCTTGGAATCCGGAGAAGCCAAAGGCGTGAATTGCGCCAGACTCATTCTGGAAGGCGCCCCGTTTATGGAAATTGCCAAGGTGGCTCGCACCCAGCCCATCGATCTGATTGTGATGGGCACCTACGGGGTTCGCGCAGGCAGCGTCGACAAACTATTCTTTGGAAGCACGGCGGAGAAAGTTGTGAGAACCGCAGGCTGTCCGGTCCTTACGGTGCCGCTACCGGCACTACTCAACGTACTCTCACCAGAGAAGGGAAAATAGCGATGAGGATAAACGGAATGTGGATGGGCGGCATGATGCTCGCGCTGATGGTAGGGTTGGGTGTATATACCGCCCGGCCCTTGTTCGGGAACAATGAGCAAGTCGTGGAGGTGACGATCAGAGATTTTCAGTTCGTCACCAAACAGCCGGCGTTGCGCCTGGGATTGCCCACGATCATCCGCATTCGGAACGAGGACAAGGAGCGTCATGATTTCGGGTCAGCCATGTTCGAGGGGATCCCGGCCAAGATAGAGAGGGACGGCGTAATTGTCTATGGACGTGGCTTGAGCGGTGTCTATCTGGACGCGAAGCGCGACGCGACGATCCAATTCGAGATGTCACGTCCCGGACGGCATGAATTTCGGTGCTCGATCCATCCGAACATGAAGGGCGAGTTTCTCTTGCTCAATGTGGAAGCGGTGTAGCCGTGGAAGAGATAGGGCGTTTCAGTTTCGAGTATGGTTACTTGGCAAGAGTCCGCACATACGTAAGTACATCGCGCGCGTCCTGCTGGGAGAGACGAATGTTCCATGAAGGCATGGTTGCCTTTCCCTGATGGATGGAACTGAGAAGGGCCGCATCCGATTTGTTTTGTATCGCCGGCGATGTAAGATTTGCCGGATCTGCACCGAGAATCCTGTACCCGTCTCCTGTTCCTTCGGAGCCATGACAACCGGCGCAATGCCTAACGTAGACCTGTTTTCCCTTCGCCATCCGATCTGATCCGGATTGAGAGGTCGCTTTTCCATCCGCAGGCATGGATAGCGCACCTGCCGTCATCAATGTGAAAAAGACCACGGAGCTAACCAGTCTCATTGCAGCACCCACGATTCTCATACAACCGAATCGCAGTGTTCTCTCCCAAAAGCGATCGTGGTTTCGAATGTGTCGCTGGTACCTGAATACCGAGGCGGCACAGTATCAGGGGTGATGGAAGATGTCGAGCACAATGTTGTCGGCGAACGGTACCGGGTTCTGGTTTCTGTTAGACCATTGTCATGGCGTGGACATCATGTGGTTGGAGTGAGGTAGCAGGAAACGTCGCTATGACTGCGAACGAGAGTGATGACAAGATCCCCACCCTGGGACAAAACGCCACGAAGATCCGCCTGGAACGATGGGATTTTTCGGATAACGCTTGGATTGATAAATGGAGAGGCATGGCATCCGGCTTGCTCGATCACGACTTGAAGACTTCTTCCTGGCGGACTGATGAACCCTTGATCTGATTGGAGGTGGGAAATGAAAACCATGCGCGCGCACGTCTTTCAGGGTGTCGGACGGTCCAGTATTGAGCGTCTACCCATCCCGGCACCGGGACCGGGTGAGGCCTTGGTGCAGGTCACGCTGACGACGATCTGTGGAACGGATTTGCACATTGTGCGGGGTGAATATCCTGTCAAACCGGGCCTCATCATCGGGCACGAACGCCGTCGGCGTCATCGCGGAACTCGGTGGAGGTGTCACCGGTTACGAGGTCGGTGACCGAGTGTTGATAGGAGCAATCACGCCGTGCGGCCAATGACGTGCCTGCTTGTCCGGACACCTATCGCAGTGCGGCCATGGTGAAGGCTACGAGGCGGCTGGCGGCTCGGAAATACAATCAATGGGGCACAGGCGGAATACCTGTCGGTCCCTTATGCCCAGGCTAATCTCACCAAGATTCCGGATGAGCTGAGTGACGAGCAAGTAGTCTTGCTGGCCGATATTGCGTCGACCGGTTTCAGTGGAGCGGAATCGGGAAGCGTCCGCATCGGCGATGCGGTGGCCGTATTCGCACAGGGACCGATCGGGATTTGTGCCGCGATAGGCGCGAAGCTCATGGGCGCGTCTCTTGTGATCGGTATCGACGGGGACGACGCGCGTTTGCGAATGGCCAAGCGAATGGGAGTCGATATTGCGCTCGATTATCGAACTCTGGACGTAGTCTCAGAAGTGAAGCGCCTCACGAGCGGCGGTGCAGATGTGGCCATCGAAGCCTTGGGAAGCCAGGATACATTCAAGAATACATTGCGGTGCTTAAGGCCCGGCGGCACGTTATCGAGCTTGGGCGTCTATTCAGGCAAGTTGAACATTCCGTACGACGCATTTGCAGCCGGTATCGGCGACTACCGTATTGTCACGACCTTATGTCCAGAGGGGAAAGAACGGATGGGGCGTCTTATGGAGGTCATACGACGGAAACGGGTGGACTTACCCCCCCTTCTTACACACAGAGTTTCGCTCGACAATATTCATGAAGGCTACCGCATCTTCGGCGAGCGAATGGATGGTGTGATGAAAGTCGCAGTTGAGCCATGATCAAGGCTTGGCGAGTTCGGTCATCAGTCAAGACCGGGTTTACGTTCGGTTTGACCTCCGGCGTGATTACCACTCTTGGACTGATGGTGGGGCTGAACTCAGGCACGCATTCGAAAGCCGTTGTTCTCGGTGGGATTCTCACCATTGCCATTGCGGACTCCCTGTCGGATGCTATGGGCATCCATCTTTCGGAAGAATCGAAGAACACCGGTTCGACAGCCCACGTTTGGGAATCGACTATCGCGACTTTCATCGCCAAATTTATCATCGCGTTGAGCTTCATCGTGCCGATACTCGCGGCTCCGCTGCCGATTGCAATTCTTGCGAGCGTCCTCTGGGGCCTTTCCCTGATCGCAGTCCTCAGTTTCTTCCTGGCGCGTAGCCAAGGGATCGCGCCCTGGGCGGTGATTGCCGAGCATCTGTTCATCGTGTTGTGCGTGGTGATGCTTTCTTATTATGTCGGGAATTGGATAGAAGCGTGGGAGGAATAAAAAGAGTGATGGGCTTTAGACCTCTTTGTTACAGCGCCCGCTTGACTTACACCATCAGGATTCACATTAGCCGGCCACCCGCACCACTACTTTCCCCATCGGGCCTTGCGCCAATCGCGCGAATCCTTTCTGGACTTCCTCGAATGAAACGATGCGGTCGACCTGTGGCCGCTGTCCTATAGCATTCAGCCGACCGACAATCTCCTTCCACGCAGTCTGAGCTGCCTGTGCTGTATAGTCACCGACTGAGACGCCGCCTATGCGAATGCGGCGGAATAACAACGTCGCCGTATTGAATTCTTGGACCGTGCCTCCACTCCTTCCGACGACGCTGATCGTTCCGCCATAACCGAGAAGGGCAATGACTTGAGGTAAGAGTTTGCCGCCAACGCAGTCCACAGCCAGATCCACCTTCTTCGGACTGATCACAGCGGATATGGTCTTCACTAGGTTCTTGTCCGCTGGATCAAACACGACATCAGCTCCGAGCGTCTTCAGCTTGGTTCTCTTTTCCGCGTTACGTGATAAAGCCACCACGATCAAGTCCATCGATTTCCCGAGCATCACTGATGCGACACCGACTCCGCCTGACGCACCGGTCACGAGGAGGACGGATTTTCCCGGTGGAGGGGCAGGCGGATCGTTCCACTGTGTCAAGGACTGCCAGGCGGTTAAGAAAACCAACGGGGCGCCGGCCATCTCTTCGAGGGACCAGCCGTCTGGAATTCGGACCAGACTTTCCGCGGGCACGACGACCTTCTCGGCCAGCGTTCCCGGCGTTTCCACTCCTGTCTCACAGCGCAAAATCCCGACTGTGTCACCCACGCAGATGTTTCCCGCACGCGATTCTACGATCTCGACGTCTCCCACCCCATCACGTCCAAGAATATGTGGTAGAGGTGGTTCGGCCGGATAGAGTCCCTGCGCCAGAAATGCATCAGCCGGATTGAGCGCGGCATACCTCACTTTGAGCAGCACCTCGGCCGGGCCTGGCTGAGGGTCCGGCACCTCGCCAAGCCGCAACTGTTCAACTCCGGCATAGGAGTCCATCAACCAGGCGCGCATAGGTTGCCTGTGTTTTGATCAGCGTTATGATAGGTGACCGTGTCGATGTTCCGGAGACGTCCCATTGGAATCAGACGACCGTATGCAGGTTCGCGCCGTCGGCTTTGAGAACACTCTCATGGCGTGAGTAGTCTTGAAGATTGCGCCGAATGATTCCGCTGAGGAGTGAAGGATATCGACCGTTGAGAGCTTTTCCCCCCACCGCCGCGATCACGGTATCCTGATTGCGGATCAGTCCCTTGATGTCTTGTTCGACACGTTGCTTGGCTTCGCGAAAACATTCTTCTACGAGTTCCCAAACTTCCGGATGGGCCGCCGTCTGTACCTGTGCTTCGGCATACAGTGCGGTCGTCGCGATGACCAACAGGTTTTCTCCGATCATCTCGATCCGGTTTTGCCGGCCTTGGTCGTCTCGAAGCGCTTGGCGATGGAGCAGCATGGCATAGAAGATCGTCCTGGCGAGGCGACGGCTCGCACGTTCGACGAAGATCAGTTTGGAACGGACATTCGGATGATGGAACTCTGGGCGAGACGGTAATCGGCCGCTTCTCCATTGGCTCACGTACCAAGGAGCGTAGAATCTCAGGAGTCGCTGCAACTCAATAAGTCGATGAACGCCCGTCGTTCGTTCGTCGAAGAGGCGTCCGACCCGCTCAAGGTGCATATTGAGGCCTTCGCGCGCGACGAACGGGCGTAGGATATCCGTGGCACCTTCTCCGATTCGGTACATCTCCGCGTCGCGGACGAGCTGTTCAATGCCGAACGCAGGCTCACCACGAATCCACTTAGAGTGCGCGGTTTCGTATCCCATCCCTCCGAAGATGACTTGGGAGTCTTTTAAGAACTTGAATAGTCTTCTCGGAGCAAACTTGGCCAGGGCCGCCTCGATCCGGACATCATGGGTATGTTGATCCGCCATTTCGCCACACCAGTGAGCGCGAGGGCCTCCATTGCGAAGAGGTTCGAGGCCATGCGGCCCAGCCTCATGCGCTGTGTCTGCCTCGTGCCGAGAGGCTTCTGGAAGGTGAGTCGCTGATTGGCTCGATCGAGCGTGGGTTGCCATGCTTGTTTGGCCATGCCCAGGCAAATCGCCGGAATGCTGACCGCCCGACCCACATTGAGAATGGTCAAGGCGTACTTGAGCCCCCGGCCCACTTCACCGATTATATTCTCCCTCGGGATGTGCACATCCGTAAAAGTCATGTGTGCGTTCTCGATGCCCCGGCAGCCTTCAAATTGACAGTGCTGTCGAACATGGACACCAGGTGTCCGCATATCAAGGATGAAGGCAGTGTGTACGTAATGGTCTGCTCCCTTGCCGGTGGGAACCGGTACCCATCTCGTCTGCCCATTCTGTTGTGTCGATTCGGCAGGTACGCGCGCGATCAGCGTCACGTAGCGCGCGATGGGACCGTTCGTGCACCACAGCTTTTCGCCGTTCACGACAAACGTCGTCCCGGTGGCATCTAAGATAGCCTCCGTCGCGATGTTGGCGGCGTCGGACCCGGTGATCGGTTCCGTGAGGGCGAAGGCCGATACGGCCTCCCGCGCCACAAGGGGGAGGTAGGTGCGTCGTTGCTCTTCGTTGCCGAACATGAGTATCGGCATCGCGATGCCGATCGATTGCGGCACGGCGACAGTGAGAGCCAGCGCATTGCTCCAGCTCGCCATGAGCATGAGGGCACGGCCATAGTTCGTGTACGAGAACCCAAGCCCCCCATACTGTCGGGGGATCTTCATGCCGAAAGCGCCGAGCGCAAAGAGCCCTTTCAGGACGGAGTCGGGGATTTTCGCGGCCCGTTCGATTTCGTCGGGATCGACTTGCGTCGTAAGAAAGGTTTCCAGGCGTGGGCGGAATTCTTCCCACGCGGCTTTCTCTTCCGGTGACTCTTCCGGCATGAGCAGGAGTGAAAAGTCCGGCCTTCCGGCGAACAGCCCCACCATAAAACTCCGGCCTGCTAACCGCTCTCGGGCCTCTTCGATCCGCTCAAACCCCTTGAACAGGGTAGCCATTATCTCCCCTCAGACGGTCATCGGTTCTCGGGATGGTGCTTCTTGGAGTTCTGAAAATCGCGCCGTGAAGTGGCGCAGCATCAATGCCTCATAGATCAAAGCGAGGCCGTGGATCACTCCGCGCTTCCGATGGAGTTCGATGATTGATTCCGCGACATACGTGATCTGCATATTCGTATAGACGCGCCGGGGAATGGCGAGCCTGACCATCTCCAGCTCGGGATGAATTGTTCGGCCTGTCACGGGATCTTTTTTACCAAACATGAGGGTGCCGATTTCGACTCCTCGGATGCCGAAGTCACGGTACAGCGCGACAGCCAGCGCTTGTCCTGGAAATTCGGCCTGCGGGATGTGGGGGAGGAATTCTTTGGCATTGAGGTAGACCGCGTGGCCGCCGATCGGCTTGAGAATCGGGACGCCGGATTGGTCGAGGAGTTCGCCCAAATATCGCACCTGCCCGATGCGGAAACGGAGGTAGTCCTCATCCAATACTTCTTGGAATCCTCGGGCCATGGCCTCAAGATCCCTGCCTGCCAGACCTCCATAAGTCGGAAAGCCTTCCACTAGAATCAGCATGTTGGTGATCTCTTGAGCCCACTGGTC
Source organism: Nitrospira sp. (assembly GCA_019636835.1). Taxonomy (GTDB): domain Bacteria; phylum Nitrospirota; class Nitrospiria; order Nitrospirales; family Nitrospiraceae; genus Nitrospira_D. The sequence goes on along the minus strand of JAHBWU010000026.1, from coordinate 31,698 downwards.
ATTGTTTAAGCTCAAAAATCCCCCGATATTGACGAGCCCGTCCTTCTTGGCCGACATGGTACAGCCGTCCCCGTAAGAAAAGAGTTCACGGGCGATCTCGGTAATGGACTTATCGGCGTACCCCTGTTCACGTTCTTTGATGAAGTAGCAGTTTTCAGCAAATCGACAGGCATCGAAGAACAGTGGGATACCGTAGCGATCGAGCAACGCCCGAGTTTGACGGATATTTCCCATCGAAACCGGTTGCCCTCCGCCGCTGTTATTGGTGATGGTCATCATCACGAGCGGAATATGTTCACGGCCCACGCGATTGATGGTGTCCTCCAGCCGACGGAGGTCCATATTCCCCTTGAAGGGCAACTCGCGATGCGGGTCGTAGGCTTCTTTGATCACCAAGTCGAGCGCCTCCGCACCCTGATGCTCGACGTTGGCCCTCGTCGTGTCGAAGTGGATGTTGTTGGGGACGCACATGCCCGGTTTAACGATTGTTGAAAAGAGAAGATTCTCCGCCATGCGGCCCTGGTGTGTCGGAATGACATGCTTGTAGCCGACAATCGACCGGACCGTTTCTTCCAAATGGTAGTAGTTTCTGCTTCCGGCATAGGACTCATCCCCTAGCATGAGACCTGCCCATTGCCGGTCACTCATGGCTGCCGTGCCGCTATCGGTCAAGAGATCGACGTAAACACTTTCGGCCGGGACCTGAAACAGATTGTAGCCGCCGCTGCGCAGCAGCTTGTCACGCTCTTCGCGGGTCGTGTGACGAATGGGCTCCACCACCTTGATCTTGAACGGCTCCGACGGGAATTTCATTTGATCGCTCTCGTGAATCGCTCCAATTCCACCTTGAAAGCCCTAGGGCCTGAATAGTCGAAGACGTATCGGGTCATGTCGAAGAGCGGAGCCGGGTCAAGGTCCCGCAGCAACTCCGGCTTCCACGTGATTTCCAACTGATTGATCAGGGTAATCGGTGTGGTGGGACCCACTATTCCGAGCTGCACATGGCCGTAGGATCGGGAAAAAATGAGAATTTCCCGGTCAAAGATCGCCGTGTTGAGATCCCGTGCAGCTCCCTGCTGCCTGTAGTCTTCCTCGAACCGTTGAAAGGCGGCCGCTCGCTCAAGCTCTTCACGGAATGCAAAGAAGATCTTGATGCCGGCCCGATGTTGATCGTCCATGACTTGGATGGCATCCGTGACGACCGACTCTTGCTGCATTTGCTCGCGCGTGAGGACCAGGAGGCGACGGATCACAACGCCCCGCTTGACCGCCGCCTGGTTCGCCAGGAGGTAGCTCGGGTATAAGGCCTCTCCTTTTTTCCAGATATTCCATCGCTCCATGATCGCGTCGATGGACTCCTCAGCTGTCTGGACCAGTCGAACGGCTTCCGCGTTCGCTTCGGCTCCTTCATAGAGCAAGGTCTGCGTTTCAAGCTGGCGGAGTTCTTGTCCGATGGCTGCCACCTTACGTGGGATGTATTTCGGGCTTTTGGGGACATGAAGCATGACGTCGATGGCGGTCAGTGCCAAGTTCCAGTATTCTTTGGCCTGTTTCGGGGCCTTGTCTTTTTGAGCGATCAGGAGGAGTTCGACCGGGTTCTTGTTCAAATGTTTAGCGATCTTGATGCACAACTCCGGTTTCGGGATTTTGAGTCCGCGGCGCATGAGGTTGGCTTCCGGCTGCGCGATGCCGAGTTTCTCCGCCAAAGCGTAATCGCTGCTCAATCCATAGCGGTCCTTGACCAATTCGAAGTATTCCGCAATTTCCGTCATGCTGACCTCGTCATGGGGTGATCCTCCTGTCTAGGGCGGTCCGGATGTGCTGACTCAGCCCTTCTCCTGTTGCCTAGTGCTTCATAGGAAATCCTGCCGAATGTTCTCCCATTGTGAACGCGAGCTGGTCTTCCCGGTCATGCCTGGCTGGATGCCAGGCATGAATCCCTTCTTCCAACCACTCGGCCTTGCCGGCAAGAATATCCTGCGCCAAGCGGAACACATGCGAGTCGTCCTGCCATAACGATCGTCTGAGAGAGAGCAAGGGTCTGGGATTGAACTCGTCTTCGACCTGTGAGCAAAAGTGCTGCAAGAGTCCTTCGGCCAACTGATGATTTCGGACGGCCTGCTGCGCTACGTACCATAATACTGATTCCACCGCAAAGAGTTGCATTCCGGCTTTGACGAGGCGTGTCATCAAGAGTTGCTTGCGCGCGAGGCTTTGACGATGACGAGCTGCGGCCCATAGCGACTTCTGTGCGAGTTCTCGGGACTTCTTCGTGACAAACCGCTCCCATGCCGATTCAGGCGCCGCAGAAGCCGGCCTTCCATCAATCCGAGGCCAACAGTTTAAGGAACGGCCCACGACTTTGGCGAAGAACGGCAGAGCCTGTGCCATCTCGCCGATCTGGAATTCCAAGAAGGCTTTCCCTTGGGAGACGTACTCAGCCAATCCCTCGCGCCCGATCCAGAGGGTGAGGATACCGTTCGTCCCCTCCCAAATAACATTGATCAGCGAGTCGCGAATCATGCGTTCGACCGGTGCCGGCAGGTCCCCGTGAAGCCGGAGCGATTCCGGCGTTTCGAATCCTCGTCCACCATAAATGCGGAAAAGATCGAGCACAGATTCGAGCAGCCATTCAGTCGCGAGGATCTTGGCGGCGGCTGACTCAAGCCGCACATCGATCTTGGCGTCGGCCCAAATCCCTGTGATGGTGACCAACGCCTCCAGTGCGAGACTGCGTGAAGCCATGCGTACGATTTTCGATCCGATGTCCGTGTGCTCGCCGATCGGTCGGTCGTATTGGATGCGTTGCTGTGCACGGAGCCGAGCGAGCCAGAGGCATTGTTTCAGGTTCCCGAGGCAGGCAGCGGGAAGGGTAAGCCGGCCCACGGTCAAACTTTCCAAGGCCCGCCGTAACCCTTCTCCCTCCTCTCCCAAACGGTCGGCCACTTGGACGAAGACGTTGTCAAATCGGACGGCGCCGTTGTAGATGCCGCGTACGCCCATATAATTGAGCCTGGTGCAGTAGCACCCCGGTGTGCTGGTGTCGACGACAAAGGCCCCGAAACGCCGTTCCGATTTGGGACGAGTGACTTCATGAGGATAGTCTACGATTTGAGCAATCACCACCAGAAGCGACGCCAGGAACTCATCGTGTCGTCTGGGCGCGTTCGTCGTGTACAGTTTTTCACCGGTCAATCGATAGCCCACGAGAACACCGCCTTCGCGTACCGGGATAGCATAGCTTCTAAGGTCCCAAATATCGCAGCCGGCGCCTTTCTCTGTAAGCGCAAACCCGGAGATGTCGCCACGCGCAAGGCGCGGCAACAATCGTTGTTGCTGCTCGCGGTTCCCGATGAGCTTGACTGGTTCCGCTACTCCGATCGAGTTGTGCGCAGAAATCAGCACCGTGGTCGCCGCGTCGTGGCTTCCGAGGGTGTCGCCACGGTACGGTGGTACTCCGACTGTCAAGCCGAGTCCGCCATAGATTGCGGGAATTTTAGGCCGAAGGCACCTATGTCCTTCAGCGCCGCGAGTACATCCTCGCCGATTTCCCCCTCTCGGTCGATGCTCTCTGGATCAACCTTCTCGATCAGAAGGAGGCGCAGATGTTCAAGGAACTCCTTCGCCGTGTCGCGGAGTGGCGGGATCGACTGTGCCCGGAAGAGATCACGGCGAACCACTCCCTCGAACAGGCCGGCCAGAAATCCCGAATAGGGAGTCCGATCCCGCGAGGCTTCCGCTACGGCGAGGGATCCTTGAAAGAGAGGCTTCTTGTCCAACATTGCCATCGCATCCTACTTTGCTTGGTGTAAAGCGGCACGAGAGGGGTCTACGCCCACCGCCACCCCTTTGCCTCGTCGCGGTAGAGGAGTGGAGGCCACCACGATCTGATCAAGTTGAGCCATGCGTGATGCAGCACGGGCCTCAAATCTGCTTCGATCGAGCGTGATCCCATGGCGCGCGAACTGCACTTGAATGTTCTCGTACGCTTCGCCCACCAACGTCACCACCGACAGGTATCCCGCTCGCAGGAGCTGCACTCGATCCCGATAGCACAGAAAACTCCGTTCAAACAGAAGCGCATCGTGAGGACCAGGTGTGACCATCAGCAGTTCTTTGTCGGGGTAGTTCTGTCGGAACATAGTCAGCGCCTGCGAAATACGGGCATCAAGATTGATGCGGCCGGACTGCTCGCCGATGGTTAAGAACCCCTTGTCGCGAAGGCGAGACGGACGCTTGGCGTGGGCTGAACCGCACCATGATGAACTGGAGAGTGGAATGCGACCCATCGGGTTGATCATCACCATGAGGTCTACGTGCTTCGCGATGGCCAGGTCGAAGAACGCCGGCCGTCCGATTCCCGCATCGACATAATCGCGACCCTCGATGCGCACGGGACAGAAATAGATCGGCGCGGCGGAGGAAGCGGTTACGGCCTGGGCGATGGGAATGTCCCGCCAGCCTTCTTCGCCGAAGATCACGCATTCCCCGGATTCCAAATCGATGGCCGGGATATATAGGTCTTTTCGAAGGTCGGCAAACCGCAGCCCCAGACCCTTGGCCATGAACGTCTTCTCCAGGTATTTGGCGAAGGGCTCCAATCGATAGATGCCGCTGGGGAGCGCATCCTGAGCCTTATCCAGCAGGTCGATGAGCGTCATCTCCCGGTAATTGCGCGCATAGAGCCGCACCAGCGGGATCAGTTGTTTCGTTGCACGCCAGATTGTCTTCATTCCTTCCCCGATCGCAGGTCTGAAAATATCCCGGTGCTCGAAGTAGTAAGGACGTTTTCCGGACAGATTCGTCTCTAAGATTTCTTGGGGCGCGACCCCTTGTGCCAGTAGGGCGGCGACGGCCGATCCGGCGCTCACGCCGACATACATGTCGAAATCGTTGGTGGTAAACGACTCACCGAGCAGGTCATCCAACGATGTCAAAGCGCCGACTTCAAAGAGATAGCCCGTGAAGCCGCCTCCCGCCAGTGCCAAGGCTAATTTTGTGGAACGCTGAGCCTGCATGACGTCTTCCTGCTGCCTCCTGAGGGCCTACCGGTTCTTGAACCGAGGTTGCCGTTTCTCCAAGAACGCGGCTGCTCCTTCTTTCCGATCTTCGGTATCGCATAATTCACCGAACAGACGGGCTTCCAAGGCTAGGCCGTCGAAAAGGGTCAACGCCCCGCCCTGACGGATCGCTCGAAGCGACGTCCGGAGCGCCACTTGGCTTTTCGCAGCCATCGTGCGTGCCAGTCCCAGCGCTTGGCGCAGAAGGTTGTCAGGGGATACCACCTGGGACACCAAACCCAGACTCATGGCTTCCCGAGCTGAAACAGGCTCGCCTGTCAGGATCAATTCCATGGCCTTGGATTGGCCGATCAGCCGAGGAAGACGTTGAGTGCCGCCGAATCCCGGCATGATGCCCAGGTTGATTTCCGGCTGGCCGAGTCTGGCGCCTTCTGCTGCAAGACGGATGTGACAGCACATGGCCAATTCCAACCCTCCTCCCAAACAGGCACCGTTGATCGCTGCAATGACTGGCTTTTCAAGAGCCTCAATCTTGTTCAAAATCATCTGCCCCCTGCGGGCCATCGCTTCGCCCTCAGCGGACGACGGAATGGAGGCCAGTACTCGGATATCGGCACCCGCGACAAAAAATCTGCCGGCGCCGGTGAGGACGACAATCTTCACCGCGTCATCCATTGCGAGCGAGTCGAAAGTACCGGCCAGCTCGGTAAGCAGTTCGGGTGTGAGGGCGTTGGCCGGTGGATGATTGAGAGTCACCAGTGCAACGCTTTCTTCAACCTTGCAACTGTGCATGGCTCCTGTCATGACAGTCATGACGTGTCTCCTCCCTGGCCTCTATTCGGAGGCTGATCCGGAGACTTCAGTACGTGAAGAAGCCCCGTCCAGCCATCTGTCCCGTGAATCCGGCATCCACCATTCGCCGCAGCATCGGTGCAGGCCAGAAGCGTGGTCCCAATGTCTCGGCGAAATCCTCAAGTTCGTGCAAAACCTGCTCAATACCCAGCCGATCCGCGAAATGCAACGGACCTTCCTTTTCCCTGGGATAGCCGATCCCGGCCATCATCGCCAGATCAATATCCGTTGCTGATGCGACTCCTTCTTGGAGCGCAATGACGGCCTCATTAGTCATGGCCAGGAGCAATCGCGATCGATTCCATCGTGCTGCAGCGTGATCGGCATTCGGTCTGAATTCTTGGAGGAGCCGCTCAAGCCCTTGATCGCGACCGCCTTCCTCTCCGCTGACATAGTCGTAGAAGCCATGGCCCGATTTAACTCCAAGGCGACCCGCCTTGAGCATGGCTTCAAGCAGGGGAGCCGGCGTCATGCGAGGTCCATAGCTGCGGTACAGGATGCGTGCGACCTCGAACGAGATATCAAGACCTACCGTATCCAGAAGAGCGAGCGGACCGACCGGCAGGCCGAATAACACCATCTCTTGGTCGATCTCCTGCACGGTGGCAGTTCCTTCCTGCAGGGCACGAACGGCTTCATTCACATAGGCCATCAGGACACGATTGACTAAAAACCCCGCGCATTCCTTCACCACGATCGGCAGTTTTCCGATGCTTTCGATAAAATTTACCGCGTCGTCGAGGGTTTGTGGGGTGGTCGCGAGTCCAGGTACCACCTCCACGAGCCGCATCACATAGGCTGGATTGAAGAAGTGAAGTCCGACGACTTTATCCGACCTTGTCGTCGCGGCACCAAGAGCCGAGACGGACAGTGCCGATGTGTTACTGGCTAAGATAGTGGCTCGCGGGCAGATTTGGTCCAACTCGTGAAACACGTGAGCCTTGAGTTTTGCATCTTCAGACACCGCTTCGATCACCACATCGACGTCGTTGAGCCCAGCCAAACCATCGGAAACGGTGACGAGCAACATCTTTTCCTCAAGCTGCTCGGCGCTCATTTTCCCCTTGTCGACCCGTGCCTGATAAATCGCTCGTACGGATTCAAGACCCCGCTTTGCCAAGGTCTCATTCACATCGGCCAACACGACAGGTAGTCCGGCATAACTCACCACTTCCGCGATCTGTGCCCCCATCATTCCCGCGCCGACGACGCCGACTTTATAGATGTACATGTCGCGCTCTCCGTTCTTCGTCTCCGCCTCTCGTCATGAGCTCCCTCTAATCGAGGAATGACGACGACATAGGTACAATTCACACCTGCTCTAAAACCATCGCTGCTCCTTGACCTCCACCCACGCACAAAGCCACCGCTCCCAACGGCGCGCCTCGTCGGCGCATTTCATGCAAAATTGTGATGACGAGACGTGTGCCGGTCATTCCGACCGGGTGGCCCAATGCGATGGCGCCGCCGTTGACGTTGACAAGGTCTCGTTTAAGCCCCAACAGCCGCTCAACGGCCAGGTACTGCGCCGCGAATGCCTCGTTCACCTCGATCAGGTCGAGATCCGCCAGCCGGAGGCCTGCCCGCTTGAGCGCCGTCGGAATCGCTTCCACCGGCCCAATGCCCATGCGTGCAGGGTCTACTCCCACAAAGGCGTAACTCCTTACACGCCCGAGCGGATGCATGCCCAAATCCCGTGCTCGTTCAGCCGACATGACGATCGCAGCGGCAGCCCCATCGTTGAGCGGACAGCTGTTGCCGGCAGTGACCGTTCCGCCTTCCTTGAACAGGGGCGGATAGAGAGCCAACTGGGGTTCGGTCAGACCGACGTTCGGACCCTCGTCTTGAGTCATCACCAGAGGCGGGACTTCGCGCCCTGCCACCGATTTGGATACGGTAACGGGCACGATTTCTTCCTTCAGCCGACCCTCCCGCATGGCTCTGAATGCGCGACGATGGCTGTCGATCGCAAACCGGTCCTGTTCCTCCCGACCGATCCCAAACTCCTCGGTCAAGGTTTCCGCAGTCCGGCCCATGAGCTGGCCGCAGACCGGGTCCGTCAATCCTTCCCAAATGCTGTCGACGAACTCGGCGTGCCGCAGCCGCTTGCCCCAACGCATGTCCCGGGAGAGATAGGGTGCGCGGCTCATATTCTCGACGCCGCCCACGATCTGTACATCGGCATCCTGGCTTTGGAGGTTCTGGTAGGCGTTTACAAACGGCTGAAGGCCGGACGAACAGTTGCGTTGCACGGTATACGCCGGTGTAGTGAGAGGGAGCCCGGCTTGTAGGGCGACGACACGGCCGATGTTATACGCATCGCTCGGCTGGCCGACACAGCCGACGATCACTTCGTCGATTAGTTTTGGGTCCAGGCCGGTCTGTGCCATGACTCCGCGCACCGCGACTTCCCCGAGTCTCTGGGCCGGTAAGTCCTTCAACGCACCGCCAAAGTTCCCGATCGGAGTTCGTACGCCGGCCACAATCACGAGGTCTTTCATGGGGGAGCCCCTTCACACCACTTGATGTTGAACCACCTCGGCTTCGCCCGCGCGAACGGCCTCATCGCGCATCGTCCGGCGCAAGACCTTGCCGATGACCGTTCGCGGCAGCTCCGGACGAAACTCTACGGTCGACGGAATTTTGTACCGCGCCAGCAATCCGGTACAGTGCGTAATCAATTCTTGCTCAGTGACGAACAGTCCAGGTTTCGCCACGACGTAGGCTTTAACGGCTTCACCGTAGTCGTGATCCGCTACTCCGATGACGGCGGCTTCGGATACCGATGGGTGTTGACGCAAAACTTCTTCGACCTCCCGTGGATACACTGTCTCACCACGCGACTTGATGATGTCCTTCTTGCGATCGACAAAGTAGAAGTATCCCCGATCGTCCCGGCGGACGAGGTCGCCGGTATACAGCCAGCCGTCGCGCAGCACGGCGCGTGTTTCGTCTTCCTTGTTCCAGTATCCCTGCATTACTTGTGGTCCGCGCACGATCAGTTCACCCGTTTCGCCTTCCGGCACTTCCGTCAGCCCGGCGTCAGAATCCACCACTCGCGCCGCGGTATCGGGGAAGGGAAGTCCCATCGAGCCTCGCGGATGTTCTCCGTTCAACGGATTGCAATGGGTCGCGGGACCAGCTTCGGTCAAGCCATAGCCTTCTGATATCCTGGCCCCGGTGAGATTTTCGAACCGCTCTTGAACATCGGCAGGAAGCGTGCTGGCTCCACTCAAACACACGCGCAACGAGCGTAAGTCATAGCGGCCGGCATCCGGATGTTCGACGATCATCGAGTACATCATGGGCACAGCCGAGAGCATGGTAATGCGATATTGATGAATCGCTTTGATGACCTCGTCCGCATGGAAGCGAGGGAGGAGGACTATTGGACAGCCTGTTGCGATGGCTAGGTTCTGACAGGTGGCCTGACCGTAGCAGTGGAAAAATGGAATAGCGCCCAGAAATATTTCCTGCCCTTCACGAAAGTCGGGAGACCAATATCGGCCCTGAAGTGTATTGACGACCACATTACGGTGAGTGAGCATCACGCCTTTCGGCGCTCCCGTCGTCCCACCGGTGTATTGCAGTTGAGCGAGATCGGCTGGTTGCACATGAGGAAGGCAGGCGGAAGGATCCGCACCGATTGCGTCGTTTGCGCAAAGGAGTTCGAGGAAGTTGTACACGGAAGGGGCTTTCTCGACGGAAACCCAACGTTTGGCTAACCGAGCCTTGATGGGATAGAGGAGTTTCTTGAAGAAGGGGAGATAGTCCTGAATGCCGGTGACGATGATCCGCTTGGGAAGGGTAGTCGCTTCCTTGACCGCTCGAACGCGAGGATAGAGTAGATCAAGGACCACCATCGTCTCCGCTCCTGCATCGGTCAGCTGCGTCTGAATTTCTCGTTCGACGTAAAGGGGGTTGGTCGGCACCACGATGGCGCCGGCTTTTTGAATTCCGTAATAGGCGATAACCGTCTGCGGAATATTTGGAAGCATGACGGCGACTCGGTCGCCTTGATTGACACCGAGTTGTTGCAGCCCAAGCGCAAATCGAGTCGTGAGGTCGTCCAGTTCCCCATACGAGATCCAGGTCCCATAAAACAGAAGGGCAGGGGAGTCCGTAAAACGGCCCGATGAGTGTCGCAGGAGATCCGGTACAGTCCATGCCGGATAGTTGAGGCTTGACGGCACCCCGGAATCATATCGGCTGACCCAAGCCCGCTGCATTGGATCCTCCAGCGGCGCTAGCTCGCACGCCGCCGAGCTAAGCCGGTCCATGTGTTGTCTGATCTCGTCTTCTGTTGCTCCAAACCTGCCCAGAACCCTTCCAGATAGCCGAGCATCGCATCGACGCCCGAACGAAAATCATCTTCATCCTGTTCGGACATCCTCGTCTCATCCGTTCCTTGCACGGCCGCTACCGCGTGTTCCATTGCCTCCTCGTGAGTGATCTCAAGTTGCCGGTGAAACGTGAAATAGGAGAGGTCCATCTGGGGATAACGCGAGAGTTTCTGGTGGGTCAGACCCGGAATCAAATGATCCCACATCGTGATAGCCATGTTCTCAAGTCCGAAAGATGCTCCCAGCGCCTTGGCATGATTGCCGTCGGTGTAAAGTCGTTCCATCCCCTCTATATAGGTGCGGGTCGACGGGAGCATCGGTCGAGTCATGGCTCCGTGTATGTCGATACCCACGGATCGCAAAAAGCTTCGATAAAGGAGTTCATGCCGATGACTGGTTTGTCCGTCGCCCAATTCGGAGTACAGGACCTTGGTCAGTTCATCGGCCACCCGCTCGTCCTCGGTATTTACAAGCTGAGACATCAGGATGCGGGGGAAAAAGCGGGAAAAGTTGTAGAACTCAAGTGCGAATTCCTTGAGGTCCGAGTCGGTAAGATCTCCTACTCGGAAGCGATCCAAATATGGATTGTTGATGGCGCCATGCTCCAGCACCAATCGTCTCATTTCTTGATGAAACGTCATGGGCACCTCCGAATATCCTTACGAGGAATGTGTTACGAACACATAATATAGTTTTTATATTATAATGGCAATAGGACAATGATCATTAATATACTGTTAAAACACAACACTATGACGATATTTAGAAAAACTTAACCACGAATCGTCTTGCAATGAGTGTTATATAATAGTAATATTAAATTACACGATAAGAAAGTATCATTTCCCAAGCAGTTCCTCGTGTCGGAGGTAGGCGATGCGGAGGCTTCATGAAACAGACAACCGGTTTTGATCACGTCACCCTCTGTGTCGACAATCTTGAAGCTGCGGAGTTCCTGTTCGCCAAGATTTTGGGCTTTGAGGTGATCTGGTCGGCTAAGGATGTGGGAGGCAACACATCATCGATGGACACTGTTGTCGTACAACGCGGAACAGCCAAGATCGCCCTCATGCAGGGTCGAGACAAGGCGGGGAAGTCCCAAATCAACGAGTTCATAGAAAAGTATGGACAAGGCGTGCAGCACGTTGCTTTCGAAGTCGAAGACATCGATGCTGTGTGTCGCGAGTGGGAGGCGCATGGCGTGAAATTCAGCGGACCGGTGAAAGAAGGGATGGATGGATTCGGAATGCTCAAGCAACGCTTCACCTATCCCCTTTTCCCAAACGCCGGACTCTTCATTGAGCTGACTCAACGGCAGCATGGAGAAAAATCGGCGAAGACGTTTGTCCGAAGTACGGTGGAGTCACTGTACAAGGATATCGAACGAGATCAGAAGTCGGGGATCGAACGGACAATCATCGATTACGATGATTCCCCCTTGCTCGTGCAAAAACAAAAGAAGTCAATGAAAAAGGCGTCATAGCCTGGCTGTCGTTCAGAGGAGCGAGGCATGTACCTCACGAGGAAAGGAAAAGTTCCCAGCCAAGCTCATGTCGGAATTCCCGAAGGGCTGTATGAAGAAGAACACGGCCGAAACGGCTTTTCGGGTTCGGTTTCTCATCTCTACCGGACACATCCCCCGACGGCGTGGGTCACTATCGAGGGAAAGCTGAGGCCGCGGGCCTTTGCCTGCACACAGATTCCCGAGACCGTGTTATCCAGTACCACGCAATCAATGTTGATGATGCGAAGCCAGGATGTAAGTCTCCACATTTCCTGCCGACGACAGACGATGCCTTATTTCGTGCGCAATGCGGATGGAGATGAAGTCCATTTCGTGCATCGGGGCAGGGGCAGGCTTGAGACCGATTATGGCGTTCTTCCCTACGAGCCGGGCGATTACGTGGTGATCCCCAAAGGTACGACCTATCGAATTCACGTCGATGAAGGATCTTGTTTTGCTCTTATTATTGAAACGCCCGTTTCCATGATGGTGCCGGACCGAGGAGCTTTGGGACAACATGCGCTGTTCGATAAGGGCGTGTTGCTTGCTCCTGAACTGGAGGCGGTGGAACCGGCGGAAACCGGATTCCAAACGTGGGAGGTCCACATCAAGCGTCAAGGCGACTGGACACGAGTCGTTTACCCCTTTTACCCCATGGATGTAGTCGGATGGAAAGGTGATCTCTGGGTCGCGAAGTTGAACGTGCGGGACTTCCGGCCGGTCGTCAGTCCCCGTTACCATCTACCGCCGAGCGTCCATCAGACGTTCCAAGCCGGAGGATGCCTTATTTCCACTTTTGCTCCAAGACCTTTGGAAAGTGATCCGGAGGTCTTGCGCGTGCCCTTTTACCATCGAAATACCGACTACGATGAAGTGCTGTTCTATCATGATGGAGAATTCTTCAGCCGCGCGGGAATTCAAGCGGGGATGCTCACGTTACATCCTCAGGGCATCCACCACGGACCACAACCACAGGCTGTCCAAGCCGGTAAAACGAAGGTGCATACCAGCGAAGTAGCGGTGATGATCGAGTCCAAGGCTCCCTTCGCAGTCCAACCGGAGCTGGAGCCGGTGGAGATCAAAGACTATGCATTGAGTTGGAGCCGTCGATGAAGCTCGTCAGTTTTCGAATCAGAACTCCCATCGGTACCTTCACAAGGGTGGGAGCGATACACGACCAACGAATAGTGGACTTGAACATGGCTTATGCCCGTTGGTTGGCGGATCAACAGGAAGCACAGCCGCATCGATTAGCCGATGCGCAGGTTCCGACGACCATGTCGGAGTTCCTCGAAGGAGGATCTTCCACGCTGGCGGCAGCCCGCCGAGCAAAAGATTATGTGACGACGCTTCCCACTTCAGTCAAAGGCCCGTCCGGTGAGACGATCGTGTATGCGGCCCCTGATGTTCAACTCGCCGCTCCTCTGCCGAATCCATCTTCGCTTCGTGATTTCATCGCGTTTGAAGACCACATTGCGGCGACGTCGAGGAGGCGGGGACAGCCGATCCCGCCGGAGTGGTACAAGGCGCCGGTTTACTACAAAGGGAACCATCGCACGATCATGGGACCGGACGAGGAGCTGTCCTGGCCGCTGGAGACGACGAAGTTGGACTATGAGTTGGAACTGGCCTGCGTGATCGGACGCCAGGGTCGAGACATCAGTGAGAGGCAGGCTGAAGACTACATTGCCGGTTACACGATTATGAACGACTTCAGCGCGCGTGATATCCAGTTTCAAGAGATGGCCTGCCGGCTGGGTCCGGCGAAGGGCAAGGACTTCGCGACGGTGCTGGGCCCCTGTCTCGTAACTCCCGATGAGATTGCCGACCTCGGTTCCTTGACCATGACTGCCAGGGTGAACGGAGAAGAATGGTCACGAGGGCGATTCGGGACGATCCACTGGTCTTTTGCTCAGATGATCGCGCATGTGTCGCGAGGCGAGATGATCTATCCGGGAGATGTCTTTGGTTCGGGGACGGTGGGAGATGGCTGTGGGCTGGAACTGGACCGTTACTTGAAACCGGGCGATGTGGTGGAATTGGAAATCCAGCCGATCGGGGTTCTTAAGACTCGGGTTGTAAGTGCAACGCAAGGGGGTGAAGATGCTGGTCGGCACGATTGAGCAGGCCCTCGCAGAGGTGGTGGATCGGCATCGCGTGCTGTATGAAGGCCGGACGATCGATGCAAAACTGAGGGCCATCATCCGTGCAGGTGCCCACACCAATGTCACCGAGGACGAGGTGCTTCATATTCTACGTAGGTCCCGAGCCGTCTTCTTCGATACTCACGTGGAGGTTGTGTCAGGTCACCACACGGCGACGTATCTGCGTTTCGAATCCATCGCTCGTTTTCCTGAATTGATCCGGCAGGTGGCTGGAGATATGGCGGGCTGGATCCGGCGGGCGTTTCAACACCACTCAATAACCGGACTCGTAGCGACCAGTTCAGCAGCGGAGTTGCTCGCACAAGAAATTGTGGATGTCCTCCACGACACGATGGGGTTACGTGTGGCACTGACGCCGTACAGTTGCGAGACAGGACGGATCGGGACGGACATCAATGTCGGCGCGATCAAAGCCGGCGAGCGTTTTTTAGCGATCAACGATGTCACGACGCGTGGCAATTGTGTCAGCAAACTCGGCAAGGTCATCACTGACAATGGAGGTTTGTCGGCGGGGATGATGGTCTTTGCCCGCCGTGACAGCGGTCAGTTCCCATTGATGAACGAATTAATCGCGCGATATCCCTTCTACTACACGACGGACCTCGATATGCCGCAATGGGAGCCGGCGCACTGTCCTCTGTGTAGTGCAAGAAGGCCCTTGTTTTCATGGAAGGATATGCCGGCCTTGTAAGGCAGCGACATGGAGGCTGTCATGGACGTTGCAGTCACCGCCAAGGAGATTAAGCGAGACGATCTGCTCCAGATGTACCAGTACCTTCGGCTCACCAGAGCGCTGGAGGACCGCATTACCGCCCTCTACCGACAGGGACGGATTGTCGGCGGAGTCTATACCAGTCACGGAATGGAGGCGATCGCCGTCGGCTATGCCTCCGCGCTTGAGCGCGACGACATCATCGCTCCCTTTCACCGAGACATGGGTGCCTTCCTCATTCGGGGTTTCACGACCGGCGAAATCCTCGCCCAGTATCTCGGTAAAAGGACGGGGCCCAGCAAAGGGAAGGACGGCAATGTTCACATGGGGGATATCAAGCGAGGAGTCTTCGGATTCGTCAGTCATCTGGCGGACAATCTGCCGGTGGCGGCCGGCGCAGCGTTGGCGTTCAAGATCAGAGGGGAATCCCGCGTCGTATTCGCGGGAACCGGTGACGGAGGAACCAGCCGAGGCGATTTTCACGAAGCGATGAACTTCGCGGCGGTGCGGAAGCTTCCCGTCGTCCTTTTTTGTAACAACAATCAATACGCCTACTCGACGCCGCTCCGTCTACAGATGGCGATCCCGAACGTCGTCGATCGAGCGAAAGCGTACGGCATGCCGGGTGAAATCGTGGACGGCAACGATGTGGCCGCAGTCTATCTGACAGCGAAACGTGCGATTGCGAGAGCTCGAGCAGGAGAAGGGCCGACCTTTCTCGAATTCAAAACCATGCGGATGCACGGACATTCAGAACATGACCCGGCGAAATATGTTCCGCGTAAGCTGCTGGAAGAGTGGAAGAAGAAGGATCCGATCCTCATAACCGAGCAGCTCCTCAAGCAGCTCGGTTATGCTGAGGAGGGGTATTTCCAGGAAGTGGACGAACGGGTGAAGAACGAAGTTGAGGCAGGAGTGGAATTCGCCGAACAGAGCCCATTGCCGGAAGGGCCTGAAGTGTTGGAAGGCGTATTCGCGACAAGAGCCGACAGTCATTAGTTGTTGGTTTTCGTCACAGAAGGAGCCCCATATGAAGACCATGGCTCAAGCTACCGAGGAAGTCAGCTACCTCGAGGCAATTTCCCAGGCCTTGGACGAGGAAATGACTGAGGATGAGCGGGTGTTCTTGATGGGCGAGGACATCGGGACCTATGGTGGCGCCTTCAAGATTACGGAAGGATTTCTCCAAAAGTATGGCGAATGGCGGGTGCTCGATACGCCGCTTGCCGAGTCCGGGTTTGTCGGCGCAGCCATCGGCGCCGCCATGATGGGCCTGCGCCCGGTCGTGGAGATGCAGTTCGCGGATTTTATTTCCTGCGCCTTCGACCAGATCACCGAGGTAGCGGCCAAGAATCATTATCGATGGGGAGCCGCGGTGCCCATCGTTATCCGGGCGCCGTTCGGCGGAGGTGTTCACGGCGGGCCGTTCCATTCTGAATGTCCCGAAGGCTGGTTCTTCCATTCCCCGGGACTCAAGCTGGTCGCCCCGTCCACGCCGTACGACGCCAAAGGGCTCCTCAAGGCGGCGATTCGCGACCCCAACCCCGTGATTTATTTTGAGCACAAATTCCTCTACCGGCGCATCAAATCTGTCTTACCCAAAGAAGACTTCGTCGTGCCGCTTGGAAAGGCCGATGTGAAACGGGTGGGTAACGATGTGTCGGTCATCACCTACGGCGCAATGGTCCATCTGGCGCTGGAAGCCGCCCAGACCTTGGCCAATGAGGGCATCGATCTGGAAGTGGTCGACTTACGCACGTTGATCCCGTTCGACAAGGAAGCAATTTATTCGTCCGTGCGCAAAACCAGCAAAGCCATTATTCTGCATGAGGACAACAAAACCGGCGGCATCGGGGCTGAAATCGCCGCGCTGTTGGCGGAAGACTGTTTTGACTGTTTGGACGGGCCGATTGTGCGTATCGCGCCGCCGGACACGCCGGTGCCGTTCAGCACGCCGCTGGAAGAGTTTTTTCTTCCGAAGACGAGCGACATCGTTTCAGCGGCGCGAAAGCTGGCGGCGTACTAAACAAGGACTGAGGACTGAGTGAGGAGTGCTGAGAACCAAAGAACCTCGCATTTGCTGGATGCCCATCTCAGTCCTCAGCACTCATCACCCAGCACTTGAATATGGCAACCGACATCATCATGCCTCAGCTTGGAGAAAGCATCGCCGAAGGGACGGTCGTGAAGTGGCTGATCCCTGTCGGAGGGATGATTCAGAAGGACGAGTCGCTCTTGGAAGTCGAAACCGAGAAGGTGACATTGGAAATTCCCTCGCCTGCCACGGGCTTGTTGAACGAGATCATCGTTCATGAGGGGCAGACAGTTCCTGTCGGCACCTTGTTGGCGCGCATCGACAGCGCTCCACCTTCGGAAGTCGTCAACCGAGTCGGCGGAGTGGTTGTCCGTCCTATGGAACCGACTCCGGCAGGAGACCAACATCACTCTCCGGCCGTCCGGCAGCTGGCGAAAGAGCATGGAATTGATCTTTCGCAGGTGAAGGGGACCGGGGTCGGCGGTCGAGTCACCAAGAAGGATGTCCTTGACGTGATCGCTCAGCGCGGTCCTCAGACCAAAGCCGGCGCTATAGCAGGCGAACCTTCCATGGGCGAAGAACTTCTTTCCTTCACGCAGATGCGCAGGACCATCGCCGATCGGATGGTCAAGAGCAAGCAGACATCTGCGCATGTCACCACCTTTTTTGAGGCGGACTTTTCGAGCATCGCCAAATTCCGAGAAGGCCGACACCTGACCTATTTACCGTTTGTCGTCCGTGCCACAACCAGAGCCATTCGAGATGTATCGATCGTGAACTCATCATGGAACGAGCAAGGCATTGTGGTCAAAAAAGATATCCATATGGGAATCGCCACGGCACTCGAAGACGGACTCTTGGTGCCGGTGGTGCGATATGCCGACCGAAAAGGCCTGACACAGCTGGCAAAGGAAATCGCGGATCTTGCGGAACGAGCCAGGTCCAAGAAGTTGAACCCCGAAGAGGTTCAAGGCGGAACGTTCACGATCACGAATCATGGTGGATTCGGCAGCTTGTTCAGCACCCCGATCATCCATCAGCCGCAAATCGCCATTCTGGGTATCGGCGCAATTCAACAACGAGCCGTCGTCATCGACGATGCGATCGCCATTCGGCCGATGGGCTACCTCAGCTTGTCGTTCGACCACCGCGTCATCGATGGGGCGACGGCGGATCAGTTCATGGCAAAGGTGAAACACTATCTCGAACAAAGTCATTGGGAGCAGATATTGTGAACCGGACAGCACGTGCAGTCATCGTCAGCGCGGTACGGACCCCGATGGGCAGTTTCAACGGCATGTTCAGCCAGGTGCCGGCGACAAAATTGGGCAGTCTTGCCATCGCCGAAGCGTTGAAGCGGGTTCACGTGCCGCCGGACCATGTAGACCAGGTCTACATGGGCTGCGTCCTCAGCGCCGGTCTGGGACAAGCGCCGGCCAGACAGGCGTCGATCGGAGCTGGAATTCCCCATTCAATCGGAGCCACGACGGTGAACAAGGTCTGTGGGTCGAGCCTACAAACGGCGATCATGGCATTCCAGGCCATTGTGCTTGGAGAGGCGAGCATCGTCGTAGCAGGTGGAATGGAAAACATGACCCGCGCCCCATATTTGTTGGAGAAAGCACGACAGGGCTATCGGCTGGGACATGCCGAATTGGTCGACAGCCTCGTCAAAGACGGACTGTGGGACGTCTACAATAATTTCCACATGGGAAACGGCGGTGAACTGTGTGCGGCCAAGTATCGGTTGACGAGAAAAGAACTGGATGATTTCGCGTTCGAGAGCTATCGGCGCGCGCGTGAGGCGATCGCGACCGGAATCTTCACGCAGGAAATTGCTTCGGTTGAGGTGCCGCAACGCAAAGGTCCTGCAGTGGCGGTCGTGGAAGACGAGGAGCCGAATCGAGTCGAATTGAGCAGGATGCGTGAACTCAAGCCGGTATTCCAGGAAGACGGCGTCCTGACGGTGGGTAATTCCCCAGCCTGTAATGATGGTGCGGCTGCGTTGGTTGTCATGGCGGAAGAGGAGGCGGCACGCCTCGGGCTCATCCCGATGGCGCGTATCGTCGGCTACGCCGGAGCGGCACTGGCGCCGGAATGGTTCACGATCGCGCCGATCGAGGCCATCAGGCGGGTACTCAAGAAAACGGGATTCACGGTCGGTGACATCGATTTGTTCGAAATCAACGAAGCGTTTTCAGCCGTCTCCCTCGCGATCAACCGTGAATTGGGCCTCGACGAAAAAAAGGTCAACGTGAACGGCGGAGCGGTTGCGCTCGGCCATCCCATCGGTGCCACCGGCGCGCGCATCCTCACGACGCTGCTCCACGCCATGGCCGCACGTGGAGCGAGGCGGGGATTGGCCGGTCTTTGCATCGGTGGAGGAGAAGCGTTGGCCATGATCGTAGAAAGGTAGTGAAGTATAAGATGTGAAACGTAAATCGGAACAAGACTTGTTGCTTCATTTCATGTTTTACGACTCAACTTGTACAGACGACCATGAAGCTCGATGATATCAGGACAATCGGGATTGTGGGAGCAGGCCAGATGGGCCGCGGCATTAGCCAGGTCTGTGCTACGGTCGGCTATGAAGTTCTCCTCGTAGATGTTGCCGAACCGCCGTTAACGGAAGCCATTTCAAAAATCCGCGCTGGACTGCAACGCGCAGTTGAACGAGGGAGTCTTACCGATCACCAAGCCGGAGAGGTATTGGCGCTCATCCGACCGCTGGGGCAGCTTGACCGCTTGCGGGATGTGCAGATGGTCATCGAAGCGGTTCCGGAAGATCTCGCGGTGAAGCAAGAACTCTTTGCCCAATTGAATCGAATCTGTGCGCCACAGGTGGTCTTCGCGAGCAATACCTCATCCATTTCAATCACGAAGTTGGGAGCCGCCTCCGGCCGACCTGACCGTATCGTCGGCCTGCATTTCATGAATCCTGCGCCCGTGATGCGTCTCGTGGAAGTGGTTCGCGGGCTGGAAACATCCGAGCGAACGACGCAGCTCGCACTCGACTTGGCAAAGCGCTTGGGGAAAACACCGGTCGTGGCTAAGGATGTACCGGGATTCATCGTGAACCGTGTGCTGATTCCCATGATCAATGAGGCGATATTCGCATTGGAGGAAGGCATTGCCTCTGCGGAAGACATCGACCTGGCGATGACCGCAGGCGCCCATCATCCCGTGGGACCACTGGCCCTTGCCGACCGCATCGGTTTGGATACAGTGCTGGCCATCTGCGATGTCTTGCATCAGGACTTGGGCGATCCCAAATTCCGCGCGTGCCCCTTACTCCGTCGGTATGTCGAAGCGGGGTGGTTGGGGCGGAAGTGCGGCCGCGGATTCCATGTCTATGAAGGGAAGAACGAACGGCAGGAAGCGATAAGCGGTACGTCCTGATCTTGGTCCCTGGTTACTCAGCACGGTCCGGAGGAGATCGATGCAAGAACGTAGACCGAGATTCACCTCCCTCTCAGGATTCGACACCAACCGGGTGTATACCCACAACGATTTGAAGGACTGGTCGCCGGACGAGGAGCTGGGCGCGCCGGGCCAATTTCCGTACACGCGAGGGGTTTATCCCACTATGTATCGTGGCCGGCTCTGGACCATGCGACAGTTTGCCGGCTTCGGATCGGCGGAGGACACCAACCGTCGGTTCAAATATCTCCTCCAACATGGGCAAAACGGCCTGAGCGTCGCGTTTGACATGCCCACGTTGATGGGGATCGACGCGGATGCCCCGCTCGCTCACGGCGAGATCGGCCACTGCGGCGTATCCATATCATCGCTCGACGATATGGAACGACTGTTCGACGGTATTCCGCTTGATCAGGTCACCACGTCGATGACGATCAATGGTCCGGCTGCCGTGATCTTCGCGATGTACCTCGCGGTCGCGGAGAAGCGCGGCATCCGGCTTGAGCGATTGGACGGCACATTGCAGAACGACATTCTGAAGGAATACATCGCGCAAAAGGAGTGGCTCTATCCGCCGGAACCCTCGCTCCGTTTGATTACCGACACCATCGCGTACTGTTCAGAGCATGTCCCCAAATGGCATCCGGTCAGTATCAGCGGATACCACATCCGGGAAGCCGGCTCGACGGCGGTCCAGGAACTGGCCTTTACCTTGTACAACGGCCTGACTTATGTGGAAGCGGCGGTCAAAGCCGGTCTTCCCGTGGACCGATTCGCTCCGCAACTCTCGTTCTTCTTTAACGCGCACAATGACTTTTTTGAGGAAATCGCCAAGTTCCGCGCGGCCCGTCGGCTATGGGCTCGCGAAATGACGAGGCGGTACCAACCCGGCGATCCTCGCTCGGTGCAGCTCCGTTGCCATGCCCAGACTGCCGGCTGTTCGCTCACGGCACAACAACCCATGAACAATATAGTCCGCACGACCATTCAGGCCCTGGCAGCCGTCTTGGGCGGTACGCAGTCGCTCCATACCAATTCGATGGACGAAACGCTCGCGCTGCCGACCGAAGATGCGGTGAAACTGGCGCTGCGTACGCAACAGATCATTGCGCAGGAGAGCGAAGTCACCAACAGCGTCGATCCTCTCGGCGGCTCCTACCATGTCGAAACCCTCACGAATCGCCTCGAAGAGGCGGCGCTGGATTACTTTCATCGGTTGGATGACATGGGCGGCATGGTCCGAGCGATCGAACGGGGTTTCCCGCAGCGTGAAATCCTTGACGCCTCGCAACGGTATTTGCGTGAGTCGGAACGAAAAGAGCGGATCATCGTGGGTGTCAACGAGTATGTGGAACCGGTGGAACGTCCGATCCCGATCCTCAAGATCGGACCGGAAGTCGAGCAGGAGCAGGTGGCGTGTCTTTCGGACCTACGGAAGTGTCGAGATTCTTTCAAGATGGCCGGTGCCGTCGAGGAACTACAAGAGGCGGCTTCGTGCGGTGAGAACGTGATGCCGTATCTCATCGACGCGGTGAAAGCCAAGGCAACATTGGGTGAAATTTGCATGGCGTTGAAAGAAGTGTTGGGCATATATCGGGATCCGGCGGTGTTGTGATGGCAGAGGACAACCAGGATGCCTCCTGTGCTCGCGCGACGCGCACACAGGGTCGATCAGATTGTGATCATAACGGGCGGTGCTCGTCGCATGCGCGCAGTGAGAGGCATCCTGGTCGTCCTCTGTCGAAGGGAGGGTGGGGAGAATAGGTGCGGCCATTTGCTGCTGAATCAGATTCGGCGCAATGGCGCTCCGCTCGGCGCCCATCCCTTCCAGCTGAGCCGTTAGAGGGAGGGGGGGAGAAGAAAGGGTAGTCGGCTGTTGGCGAGGCCTCATGAAACTCGGGACATTTGAAATTTATCCTGTGAGCGACGGTCGGTTCCGGCTGGATGGTGGAGCTATGTTCGGAGTAGTCCCGAAGATCCTGTGGGAAAAATGTTGTCCTGCCGATGAATCGAATCGGATTTCCCTTAGCCTCACTGCTTTGCTGATTAGGGCGAATGGGAAAAATATTCTAGTGGACACCGGACTGGGACCAAAGGAAGACGCGAAGTTTCACCGCCTGTTCGCCGTCGAGCGAACGCCGACGATACTCGATTCTCTAAGGCGGTTGGGTCTAGGACCGGAGGATATTCATCTGGTGATCAATACGCATCTGCATTTTGACCATGCCGGTGGAAATACAATGAGTGCAAGGGACGGGAGTATCAGGCCGGCTTTCCCCAAGGCGCGTTACGTCATTCAGCAAGGCGAATTTGAAGATGCTGTCCGTGCCAATGAACGGACGAGGACCAGTTACCGCCCGGACAACTTTACACCGATCGATCACATCAATCAGTGGGAATTCCTGCATGGTGATACGGAAATCGTTCCAGGCGTGACCGCTGTCGTCACCGCCGGCCATACACGCTGCCATCAGAGCGTCAAGATCGAATCGGAAGGGCGAACCGCATTTTTCCTCGGAGACCTGATACCGACCGTATCGCATCTCCCGCTTCCCTATATCATGGGCTACGATCTCTTTCCCATTCAGACCCTGGAGACGAAACGATGGGTGCTGGATCGGGCGTTTGAAGAGCGATGGCTGCTGCTCTTCGAGCATGATCCAATGGTTCAGGCTGGATACGTTCGGAAGGAACAGGATGGCAAATATTTTCTTCGTGAGGTGGCAGCATGGCAGTAACGAGCGCGCCCTTGCGGATTCTGATCGGCAAAGTCGGCCTCGATGGCCATGACCGGGGCGTGAAGCTCATCGCTCGTGCATTGCGGGACGCAGGGATGGAGGTCATCTATACCGGTCTGCATCAGACGCCGGAACAGGTCGTCAATACGGCGATCCAAGAGGATGTGGATGCGATCGGTTTGAGCATTCTTTCAGGGGCTCACAATACACTGTTCCGACGTGTCCTCGAACTCCTCAAGGAACAGGGTGCTGAAGACATCGCCTTGTTCGGTGGTGGGATCATTCCCGATGAAGATGTCACGACGCTCACAGCGGACGGCGTGAAGGCCCTGTTCAGGCCCGGCGCGCCTATGCAGGAGATCGTGACGTTCGTCAAAGGGCTCAAATCACACGGCTGAGAAACCATGCGTACGTTGACGACTTCAGTGGTTGCCACCTCCGGCGAATTCGCGTCGAATCGTGCGCACTATGAGGGGTTGGTGGCGGACCTCCAGAAACAGCTCACCCTCGCTCGAGCCGGAGGGCCACCGGAAGCAACCGCCCTTCATCAACAACGTGGCAAACTGACCGCACGAGAGCGGATCGCGAAGTTGCTCGATCCGAACGCGCGGTGGCTCGAACTCAGTCCCTTGGCGGCATCGGGCATGGACGACGACCAGATCTCCGCTGCCGGTCTGGTTACAGGTATCGGCTATGTGGAAGGACAACCATGTGTCATCGCCGCTAACGATGCGACGGTCAAGGGCGGGACTTATTTCCCTATGACGATCAAGAAACACCTCCGGGCTCAAGAGATCGCGCTGGAAAATCGACTGCCCGCGATCTATCTCGTGGATTCCGGCGGCGTGTTCCTGCCGATGCAGGCCGATGTATTCGCCGACAAGGAGCACTTCGGGCGGATCTTCTACAATCAAGCGCGCATGTCCGCCCTCGGGGTTCCCCAAATCGCCGTCGTTATGGGGATGTGTACTGCGGGCGGCGCCTATGTGCCCGCCATGTGCGACGAGAACGTGATCGTCAAAGGGACCGGCACCATTTATCTGGCGGGACCCCCGCTGGTCAAAGCGGCAACCGGCGAAGAGGTCACGGCTGAAGAGCTCGGCGGCGCCGATCTCCACACCAGGCTCTCAGGCGTGAGCGATCACCTCGCAGACGATGACCATGAGGCGCTCGAGATCTGCCGGTCAATAGTCGGGACGCTGCCTCGACGGCCGGTCCTTCGCAGACCGGCTCCGATTGAAGAACCGCGCTATCCGGCCGATGAACTGTATGGACTCATTCCGAACAATCCACGGCAGACCTTCGATGCTCACGAGGTCATTGCCCGCTTGGTGGACGGCAGCCGCTTTCATGAGTTTAAGGCACGTTACGGCCGAACACTCACGTGCGGCTTCGCCCGTTGGATGGGCCACCAAGTCGGCATCGTCGCGAACAACGGCGTGCTTTTCTCCGAGGCCGCCCTGAAAGGCGCCCACTTTGTCCAGCTCTGTGCCCAGCGGCGGCTGCCGCTGGTGTTTCTCCAAAACATCACGGGTTTCATGGTCGGTAAGGAGTATGAGACGCGGGGGATCATCAAGGACGGAGCCAAGATGGTGCAAGCGGTGGCGACTGCCGATGTCCCGAAATTCACCATCATTATAGGCTCCTCTCATGGTGCCGGCAATTATGCCATGTGCGGACGGGCCTACGCTCCACGTTTTCTCTTTCTCTGGCCCAATGCCAGGACTTCGGTGATGGGGGCATCACAGGCGGCTCAGGTTCTCTTGACGGTGAAACAGCAGCAACGAGCCCGCGACAAGGCCGCCTTGCCGGAAGCCGAGCAGCGAAAGATCACGGACTCCATTCGCACACAGTATGAGCGGGAGGGCAGTCCCTATTTCAGCACGGCCCGGCTCTGGGATGATGGGGTCATCGATCCTGTGGATACACGGAAAATTCTTGGTTCATGTCTTGACGTCGCAATGACGAGGCCGGTTCGCTTGTCACGCCACCCGGTGTTCCGTATGTGAGGGGCCGATGAGGCATGCTACGTCGATCCTCGTCGAGTCGAATAAAGGCTGTGCACGTGTGACGCTCAATCGGCCCGATCGGCGGAATGCATTCGATGCCCGTATGGTGGACGAGATCTGCAAGGCTTTCGAAACATTAGGACAGGACCATTCGGTGCGCGCAATCATCTTGACCGGTAGCGGTCCGACATTTTGCGCCGGAGCAGACCTCGCCTGGATGGGTACCGACCGAATCGTGTCCGCACCGGAAGCGCAGCAGGATGCCGAGCGATTGCTCGCCATGTTCCGGACCATCGATGACTGCCCCTGTCCCGTGATCGGATGCATTCAGGGAGCCGCATATGGCGGAGGAATCGGGTTGGTGGCGGCGTGCGACATCGCCGTAGCCGCCGCGAATGCAACATTCGCCTTCAGCGAGGTTCGCTTGGGATTGGTCCCGGCTGTGATCGCGCCCTTTGTTCTTGCGAAGGTCGGGGACTCTTTTGTGCGACGATTCTGTCTAACCGATGAACCGTTTCCCGCATCGACCGCGCGAGACAGCGGTCTTATCCATGATGTCGTTGAACCGGCTGCGCTTGACGCCCATGTCTCATCGTTGGCCGAACAGATTGCGCATCTTGCTCCACAGGCCGTACGGGACACAAAAGCCTTGTTTCACCGACTTCACCATCTGTCCCGAGAGGAACACTGGAAGGTTTGCGTCGAAGGGAACGTTCGGGCACGCCTTTCATCTGAAGCGCAGGAAGGGATTCGCGCTTTTCGAGAACGCCGAACACCGAACTGGGTTATGCCGACAGGTGAGGAGTAAAAGGGCTGCTGTGGAATGTCGCATGATGCAAGACAGCGCTGGACTAAAATCAAATGCTCCTGTGATCCGGATCGTCGAGGTCGGTCCGCGAGACGGACTACAGAATGAATCAGGACGTCGTCCCTACGGCGGTTGGAGGTGTCGTTCGTGATACCTTGTCAAAGCAGTATGAAGAAAATCGAGTAAGCAGGATCGTTCGTGTCGCCTCGTGCCGTTCCGCAACTGGCTGACTCGGACGAAGTGTTCAGGAGGATCGAGCGACTGCCCGGCGTCATCTATTCAGCGCTGGTGCCGAATGAACGAGGGTTGGAACGGGCAAGGGCTGCGGCAGTCGGAAAGATTTCCGTCTTTACGGCAGCCTCCGATTCGTTCACGCGACGGAACATCAACTGCACGATCGGCGAGTCGATCGAGCGATTCAAGCCGGTGGTGTTCGGCGCGAAACGCGATGGCATGACCGTCCGAGGATATATTTCTACCGTGACCCATTGTCCCTTTGAGGGTGCCGTGCAGCCGTCGCAAGTTCTGGACGTGGTGCGGCAGTTACTCGATCTCGGCGTAGACGAAATCTCTCTCGGGGACACCGTTGGAAAGGCCGCTCCTCGGGATATCCGAAAACTACTGGATGAAATAGTGCCGCGCGTTGATCGAAGTCGTCTGTCCCTCCACTTTCATGACACTTGCGGCATGGCCGTGGCCAATGTCCTGACCGCATGGACGGAGTACGGCATCGAGGCGTTTGACACGGCTGCCGGGGGACTCGGAGGGTGTCCGTACGCGCCAGGGGCGTCGGGGAACGTTGCGACGGAGGACGTGGTCTATGCTCTAAAGGCATCCGGCGCTTCGCTTGCCGTGGATGAGCGGAAGGTCATTGCGGCCGTAAACGAAATCGGTAAGATTCTGAACCGCCGACTGTCGTCGCGCCTCTCGCAGGTACAGACGGAACAAACCGCGTATGAAGGTGTGGCATGAGTCCCCTCGGTCCACACCCCTCTCTGTGCGACATCCACGACTTGATGAACTTAGCGGAGCAGGTGAGAGCCGGAAACATCCGCGCCGTATCACGCCTGATTTCCTTGTTGGAAGACCATCCGGGCGGCAGAGAAGCGCTGCGCCTCCTCAACAGCACCTCGCGTGGGACGAGGGTAATCGGGGTGACGGGGTATCCCGGCGCTGGAAAGAGCACAGTGGTCAACTGCTTGGTGAACTTCTATCGACGGCAAGGCTTGAAGGTGGGGGTTCTGGCGGTCGATATCAGCAGCTCTGTCACAGGCGGCGCCCTGTTGGGTGACCGCATCAGAATGCAGGAACACACGCTGGATCACGGGGTGTATATCAGAAGCATGGCCACTCGCGGACATCATGGAGGGCTTGCCCAAGCGACCGGCGATGCGGCGTTAGTATTGGAAGCAGCCGGCTATGATGTGATCCTGATCGAGACTATCGGGGTCGGCCAGAATGAAGTCGACATCGTCGATGTCGCGCACATCGTCGTGGCAGTGGTGGCGCCTGGCCTGGGCGACGAGATCCAAGCTATGAAGGCCGGACTATTGGAAGTCGCACATATCATCGTGGTCAACAAAGGAGACCTTCCTGACGCGGATAACACATTACGAGATCTGAGGGAATGGTGTCCGAATGTATTGCGTACGGTCGCGACGACAGGCGAAGGGATATCTGAGCTCGCTGCCGCGATGACCGTGTATCAACAGTCACGCGATGTCGGCCATATCGGTGAAGCTCGAAACTGCTGACGTTCCGAGCCATGGAAGCTTGTAGGACAAACAAAGGGGAACGCCGAAGGCGGATTATCCGCCGGCGACAATGAAGAAGGATCGAAAGAAAGACAACCCAAATTGAGGGGTTTATCCGGGCGCGATCATGGAACTGCTGGCGCCCGGCTCAAGCGAAGCTTGGTAGGGAGGACGTATGCGGCATCAATTATTGACGATTTCTCACCACGTCGCACGGATCACTCTCCATAATCCGCCTGCCAATGTGCTGAATCTTTCCGTCCTCAAGGAGCTCGAGCTCGTCTTGAGCGAATTGGAGGAGGACGACTATGTCCGAGTCGTGATTGTGACCGGTACAGGGCGTTTTTTCTGTGCGGGCGCCGACATCAATGAACTGGCTCACCTCAATACCGAGCACGGTGGGTCGGAGTTTGCTTCTCGCGGACAGGCGCTTCTCAACCGTATTGAGCGGTCAGACAAGCCGGTTCTTGCCGCGATCAACGGAACCTGTGTCGGCGGAGGTCTTGAACTCGCTCTGGCCTGCCACATCCGGGTGGCAGCCGCAGGCGCAATGGTGGGGCTTCCGGAAATCAAACTCGGTCTCATCCCAGGTTTCGGGGGAACCCAGCGGTTGCCGAGAATTGTTGGACCTTCCATGGCGGCGGAAATGATCCTGACGGGCAAGAGTGTCTCCGCAGAGGAGGCGTTGCGAATTGGTCTGCTCAGTCGGGTGGTGCCGTCGCACGAGTTGATCACACAGGTTGAAGGCATTGCAGCTTCGATTACCACGCACGGGAAAACTGCTATCGAAGCTGCGCTTCATGCGATTAGAGGGGGCATCGACATCCCACTGTCGGAAGGACTGGCGAGGGAAGCGGAACTATTCGGCCGATTGTGCGCCACTTCCGACAAACACGAAGCCGCGCAGGCATTTTTGGAAAAACGGCAGTCGAAATTGGCCGAAACAGAAGCATGAATTCGTGAGACGTCAAGTATGAGGGATGAAGAGATGGTCTAGATCGGAAAGGGGCAGCCGATGCTCGCAGATCGCCTCGCTCGATATTGCCAAGCGTTGCGCTACGGTGATTTACCGGAGGCCGTTGTGCACGAAGTCAAACGGCGCCTGCTCGACAGTCTTGGCTGCGCCGTCGGAGCGTGGAACGCCCCGCCCTGTCGAGTCGCCCGCCTGATTGCCCAGACCGTCAAGGCGCCGCAGGGCGCCACGCTGTGGGGCACCGGTCACAAAACCCTGCCCGATCTTGCGACCTTCGCCAACGGCGGGCTGGTCCGGTATCTTGATTTCAACGATACCTATCTTTCGAAAGAGCCGGCGCACCCTTCCGATAATATTCCGGCCATTCTTTCGGTCGGTGAGGCCGTCCATGCGTCCGGCAAACGCGTCATCGAAGCCATCGCGCTGGCCTATGAAATACAGTGTCGTCTCTGTGACGCTGCGGCGCTGCGACCACGCGGGTGGGACCATGTGACGTATGGCCCCTTTTCTTCTACCCTCGGCGCCGCCAAGCTCATGAAGCTTTCCAACGAACAAACGGTTCAGGCAATCAATCTGGCCGGCATTGCGAGTATGGCCCTTCGACAAACGCGTGTCGGGGATTTGTCCATGTGGAAAGCCTGCGCCTTTTCGAACGCCGCACGCAACGGTGTGTTCGCCGCCAGGCTGGCGCAGCTTGGTATGACTGGACCATCGCCTATCTTCGAAGGTGAAAAGGGTTTCATGAAACTGGTTTCGGGACCGTTCGAGCTTGCGGCGTTCGCCGCAGAATGGGGACAGGCACCCGCCCTCGGCGAGAGCCAGTCCCCTCAGTTCAAGATCATGGACACCTATATCAAGCATTACCCGGTCGAGTATCACGCGCAGACTGCGGTCGAGGCTGCCATCGCACTTCGCGATGAACTGATGGAAGCAGAGGGAGTCCGTGCCATCGATCATGTCATAGATGTTGAAATCGGGAGTTATGACGTGGCCATCGAAATCATCGGGCGCGATCCTGAAAAGTGGCAGCCGGCCACACGGGAAACGGCTGATCATAGCTTCCCCTATTGCGTTGCAGGGGCATTGCTCCATGGCCCTGTGACACTACAGTCATTCGGCCCAAAACGATTGCACGATCCAGCGGTGCGGAATCTGATGAAGAAGATCCGTGTTGTGCCGCAACCAGAATTCGAGGGGTGCTACCCCAAGACCATGCCGACCAGGATCACGATCAAAACCGAGGCGGAGAAAACCTACATGAGACAGGTCGACGTGCCGGTAGGACATCCCGGAAATCCGATGTCGGATCGGGATCTGGAAGCAAAGGTTCGCCGGTCAGCCGCCGGACGGCTGAATCGTCCCCGCATCGACCGGCTTATCGAATTCATATGGAACCTTGATCGTGTCAGGGACATCGGCACACTCATGCCGCTCTTGAGGATCTGAGTTGAGGACAGGAAGGTAGATGACGAACACGGACAAGGATTCAGCAACTCAGACGAAGACATCGCGCCTGCGTGAATTGCTGAGTACCCGCACTCTTGCCATTCCTGGTGCATTCAACGCGCTGGGCGCGATGCAGATCGAACGAGCCGGCTTCGAAATCGCGTATGTCTCAGGCGCTGCGGTATCCGCTTGCCGTGGTGTGCCGGATATCGGCCTTCTGACGCTCAGTGATATGGCGACAGAGGCGGGAAGAATTGCCCGTTCGGTATCGATTCCGACCATCGTTGATGCAGATACCGGATATGGCGGCCCGGTTCAGGTCGCTGAAGCGGTGAGGATGTTCGAGGAGGCTGATCTCGCCGGCATGCAGATCGAAGATCAAGATATGGCCAAGAAGTGCGGCCATCTTGCCGGGAAACAACTGGTGTCCGTGGCAGAAATGGGCGCCAAAATCGAGGCGGCCGTTCGTGCCAAGACCGATCAAAATTTCATGATCGTGGCGCGCACTGATGCCCGCGCGGTGGAGGGGCTGGAGGCCGCCATCCAACGAGCTATGGCCTATGCGGCGGCGGGCGCGGACGCGCTGTTTCCCGAGGCGCTGGAGTCAGCCGAGGAGTTCAGGACCTTTGCTCGTGAAATCACGAAGGGAGGGATCACTGTTCCATTGATCGCGAATATGACGGAGTTTGGGAAAACACCTCTTTTGAGCGTCGCAGAATTCGAGAAGCTAGGCTATCGCGGGGTGCTTTTTCCCGTGACGGCGTTACGGACGGCCTTGCAAGCCGTCGATAGGCTGCTGGCAGAGCTGAAGCTGTTTGGGTCGCAGAAGGACTGGCTCCACCACATGATGACGAGACGAGAACTGTATAGTCTGCTTCGATATACGGATACTCATGAGCGCTGAGAAGGGAGGACCTATGAGCACAGTCATGAACGAGTCTCCCTCGACAGAGATGAAAGACTGTCCTCCGTATAGCCCTGGCCTCGAAGGGGTGATCGCCGGAGAGTCGGCGCTTTGTCTCGTCGATGAAGGAGAAGCCGGTCTTCTCTATCGAGGCTATCCGATCCTCGAGTTAGCGGAGCACAGCACGTTTGAGGAGGTTGCCTATCTGCTGTTGTTCGGCCATCTGCCGACTCAAAAAGTGCTGACAGAGTTCTCAACGGACCTCGTCGAAAACGCCGTTCTTCCTCGTCTGCTCGAAGTATTCCTCGGCGCGGTGTCTTCCAGCTCACACCCGATGGACATTGTCCGAACGGGTGTTTCGCTGCTGGGCATGGCTGATCCGGACGCAGCCGATCATTCGCATGATGCGAACGTTCGGAAGTCAATTCGATTATTGGCGCAAATCCCGTTAATAGTCGCGACCTCTTATCGGCTCGTGAACGACAAACCTCGCCTCCAACCGCGAGGAGATCTAAGCTTCGCTGAAAACCTGCTGTATCTTCTCACCGATCGGATGGGAGATGTCCAGGTGAAAGCCATGGCTCGCGTCCTTGACGTCTCACTCACGCTGTATGCCGAACATGAATTTAATGCCTCCACGTTTGCCGCGCGCGTTACTGCCTCGACCATGACGGATCTGTACTCGGCCATCACCTCGGCAATCGGAGCGTTAAAGGGACCGCTCCACGGCGGGGCCAACGAAGCTGTCGCCGAGATGTTTCTGGATATCGGCAGCCGTGAACGGGCGGAAGCATGGGTACGGGGGAGGTTGGCAAAGAAACAGCGGATCATGGGTTTCGGCCATCGCGTGCTCAAGAAAGGTGACAGCCGTTCAGTCATCATTCAGCGGCACGCCGAATCGCTGAGCCGGACCTGCGGCAATCACCGATGGTACGAGATCGCAACGACTGTAGACCATGTTATGCAGCATGAGAAAGACCTTCATCCCAACCTGGATTTCTATACGGCGGTTGC
>JAHBWU010000025.1 GCA_019636835.1 Nitrospira sp. | reverse complement strand
CCTATCCATCATATTCTGATACAGGGCACATCCATCCTACATTTGATGTGACATCAGCTGACTATAATTGTCTCGAATAACTTCTGTAACGACTATGGATCGCGCGTGGTGGTGTTACCTCTCACCAGCAATGTGGAATCGCTTTATCCTGGAGAAGCACTGGTGACGGTGAAGGGGAAACGGTCTCGTGCATTGGGAGATCAGATTCGATCGCTGGACAAGTCTCAGTTGCGTTCAAGAAGAGAGGCACTCAGTCATGTTGAGATGACGCGGTCGATGAGGCAGTACGGATCACGCTCGACTTGTGGCCGTAAAACTCTTTCAGCGCTGGTCGTGGCGGATGAAGTCTGACGCACCTTGAGATGCTTCCAATCCATCATCCTTTCCCGCACGCGGCTTCCCACAAGCCCTGATTGAGCGTTCCCGACTCAATGGAAATCCAATGGCTTTCGCTCGTGTGTCCGCCGCCACCGATCACCTGTCCTGTCCCCATATGGCCGTAGAAGTCTGTGGTAGCCAGGGTCCGAACTTGGTTCTCGCCACAATTGAACTGCTTGGTTAGTTTCGTGGAATAAAATCGGGTCGGGGATCGGTTGCCCTGCATCCATTTCCAATCAATCAACGCCGATAGTGTCACGAGATTGCCTTCTCGGCGAATGGTGTCGTGATCGACATAGACCGTTTGCAATCCGGGCGATTGATACCGTTGATCCATCGCTATCCATTCCGCATCTACAGGCTTCTGGAGCAGAACTAGCAGCGCGATCAAGATCCAAAACCCAGGCCGGCGCAGAAGCATTAGCAAGAAACAGCTTGATGATGGCTCAACATTTATTGATCCTCGGTCTTGGCTGCACTTTTGATCGGAGTTGATCCATGCGGTCGGTAATGAAGCTGAACCGCTTTTTCGGCGGATAGGGAAATCGGTAGGCGATCGGCTCCTCTTGGGGCGGCAGATGGTTCATGTCGCGATAGACATTCACCGGAACGGAATCCGCCGCCAAGTGGAACATCGACCGGTAGCCCAGTCCACAGCCGGTGATGTTGAGCAACTCGCCGAACCCGTTTTGAGAGGCCCGCTGGATCGCCCGCTGTCCGATCGATTTATACGAATAGAACTGTCCCTTGGCCCACTTGTGTCCCCAGTACAACTGCTCGACGGTCATTTTGGCAGGCTTATACACGACATGCTCGCCGGTATAGGCGGTCCAATTCTCCGTGAGAATCCTGCCGGCTGCTTTGAGTTCCGCAAACTGCTTGGTGCCGGGATAGGGGGTCATAATGCGCCAGAGCGCTCCCGCCAACCCCATCTTCGTCGCCCATTCGGCAGTGCGCTCGAAGTCAAAGACATCTTCATGGTCCAGGCCGCAGATAAATCCTGCGTGAATATCGATTCCTCGGTCGTGAATGCGCTTGATCATCTCCTCATACAGCTTCGCAGAATTTTGTTTGTCGACGGACCTGAGCGACTCCTGATTGATGGATTCGATTCCCATGAACATCGCCGAACAACCGGCTTCTTTCAGCGTCTTGAGTAATTCCGGATGATGGGCGACGTACGTGGCGCTCATCTGGCTCATCCACTTTTTTCCGAGCGGTTTCATGGCCGCGCACAGCTCACGCGTATAGGCCGGATCCGACA
Organism: Nitrospira sp.; assembly: GCA_019636835.1. Lineage (GTDB taxonomy): Bacteria > Nitrospirota > Nitrospiria > Nitrospirales > Nitrospiraceae > Nitrospira_D. Next base: position 42,851 of record JAHBWU010000025.1, on the reverse strand, counting down.
ACAGGTCATCGTCCCAAAACATCACCATCGGCCCGTTCATTTTCTCGACGAGCTTCACCACATCGGCCGGTGGTTTTTTTCGGAACCCATACTGGCCGCCTCCTAAGGCCAGATGAATTGAGCAGAATGTGCAGCGGTAGTTGCACCCTCTGGTCGCCGTCAACGCGTCCCGAAACATATAGCCAGGCGGCAAAAGATCCCAGCGTGGAGGTTTTTCGTCCCATTTCTCAACCATGTACGGCATGCGGTACTGCGGTTGCATCTGGCCTTTCTTGAAATCCTCGAGCAGCCGTGGGACGGTCAGTTCTCCTTCCCCGATAACGACTGCATCGGCGTGTTTGACGGCTTCATCAGGCATGGTTGAGGGATGAATGCCGCCGAGCACGACCTTGGCGCCGCGCTCGCGGAATAGACGAGCCACTTCGTAAGCCCGCACAGCCACGACGGTGGTCACGGTGATAAACACCAAATCATAGTCGCGAGTGAAATCCAGAGGTCCGACGATTTCGTCTTGAATCTCAATGTCCCATTCATCCTCCGGAATGAGGGCGGCGAGGGTTGGAAGGTTTAGGTTGGGCGTCCGGAACAGCTTCCAGACCGAATCCCATTTTTGATCTTCGGGATGTGGAATAATGAGACCGATCTTGTGGTGCCCCATAGTTGCCCTCCTCCAAGTGTTGAAGTGGATGCCTCTATATCTTCTAAATATCCTCCTCGATAGTTCATCCGTCCGTTAGCTTGTATCACCTGGTCATATGTATACGACCTGGCGATTCCCCTAGTGATACGCGAGGAGCTCTGGTCGCTTCAAGATTTGACGGTGAGGCGGAACTGTATGGGTTGGATGTCATTCGATAAAACCAGGTGAATTGCAGTGATCTGCCGCCCCGGTTCGATTGATTGCCCGGCTTGATTCTGACGTGTCGACGTTGTGACAGTCCGGTAACTCGATGTGTCCAATGTGTGGAAGGAGGGTGGAAAATCCGGTGAGTCGTGGTCTCATCGCGCACCAACCGGTCTGTGGGCTCTAGACTAGCTCGTTCATGCGAATGGAATCAAGAGTCTTGATAGTGATAGGGAGAAATATACGCAAAACAATTCCAATGCAGCGGATCGTATGGTCTTGCGATTCCAGGTTTAGAACAGACTTACCGAATCTCATGGAGCTTCAGCAAGTTCGTGCCGCCTACTTGTGCCGCCATAGTCCCGGACACGATCACAACCTTATCCCCTTTGTTGACCAGTCCTTCCGCTTTGAGTCGTTGTTCGGCCTCACGGATGTGCGGATCGGTCTCCCCGATACGTAACATGATGAACGAACGGACTCCCCAATAAAGCGCCAGACGCCGTTTAACGGGCTCGGCATGAGTGAATGCCAGGATCGGTGCGCTCGGTCGTTGTTTGGAGATCAGTCGAACCGTCGTCCCGCTTTCGCTGAACGCCACGATCGCAGTTGCATCGGTGGCTCTTGCCGCAAAAGACGCAGCGGCACAGGTGGATTCCGAGATCGAAAGATGCTCCAGGTCGGCTTGACGTTTGAGCATGACTCCCGGTTCGGCACCTTCTTCTGCCGCGCGAATAATCCGATCCATGACTTGAAGCGCTTCGATCGGATGCGCTCCAATAGCAGTCTCCGCCGAAAGCATCAGCGCGTCAGTACCGTCGAAGACGGCGTTGGCCACGTCCGACGCTTCTGCTCTCGTCGGACGGATGGTCTGCGTCATTGATTCCAGCATCTGAGTGGCGGTGATGACCAGACGACGGCGACGATTGGCCTCTATGATGATCCGCTTCTGCAGAATCGGCACGGCTTCGGGCCCCATTTCGACACCCAGATCTCCTCGGGCGATCATCACACCGTCCGCCTGCTCCAAGATCTCATCCAATGCCGCCACAGCTTCGGCCCGTTCGATCTTTGCGATGATCGGCGTGTTGACTCCGAACTCCGTCAGCACAGCTCGTGCCGTGCCGATATCCTGGGGGCCTCGTACAAAAGAGAGTGCCACATAGTCCACGCCGTGTTCGGCTCCGAATCGAATGTCCTCCCGATCCTTCTCAGTCAGGGTAGGGGCGCTCACGGTGGTGCCAGGAAGATTGATGCCTTTGTGTGAGGTGATCATGCCGCCGACTATGACGGCACATTCGATCACATCGTCTGCAATGCGAACGGTTTGCAGCTCGATGAGTCCATCATTGATGAGTACTCTTGATCCAACATGGAGATCGCGGGTGAGTGAAGCGTAGGTGACCGGGATCTCAGGGGCAGGGACGGAAACGGAGGCTCGGGTACCACGTCGTTCACTCGACTGAACCAAGCGCACCACCTGGCCGGTGTTGACTTCAATCCCTTCCTTCGGCAGCAGGCCCACACGAATTCTTGGGCCTTGTAGATCTTGAATAATCGCCACTCCTGATCCCCGCTGTGCGGCTGCGTTTCGGATGGCGTCGATGGCTGTCGCATGAGATTCATGGGTACCGTGAGAGAAATTCAATCGAGCGGCATCCATGCCGTTCTCAATCAATCGGTCTAAGATGGCCGGCGAACTACTCGCCGGACCGATCGTACAAACGATTTTGGCCTTTCGCATACTCATGTGGAAGCGCCTCCATGCTCTCATCCAGAAGAGAGGCAGAGGATATCACAGATCTACTCATCGGATACCGCGTGGCGGCGGATTACTTATGGAGGGAAAGTCGCCGTGAATTGCTTGAGCCGATGCTCACGTGCAAGCGACAGCGACATGGAGACTTGGAAATTTGGAATCGTGCATTTCCTTTTCTTTTGTCCACCAGCCGGTACAATAACTTCATTATGAGGATGTTGCAAAAGCCCGCCAGCGGCGTTCTCTGGGGAGGACACTGCCGCCTCACCATCTCGGCAGCGTTCACAGGCGTGCCGTGCCTTATTCGGCACGGCGTGAACCTCCGGTAACGAAAGGAAAGACGCAGTGGGAACGCTCATTTCGGTGGCGTCCGGCAAGGGCGGCGTAGGCAAGAGCGTGGTTTCTGCCAACCTTGCGTTGGCGCTGGCGAAGAGCGGAAAACAAGTCATACTGGCCGATCTCGATGTTGGTGGGGCCGACGCCCATATCATGTTCGGAGAATTGAATCCGTCGGTGACCTTGACGGATTTTCTGAACAAGCGGATCGTCCGGCTGGACGAAGTCGCTATTCCTGTCATGATTCATCCGAACCTCCGTCTCATTGCCGGTACTGGGGACACCTTGGCGACAGCCAACATGGCCTATGCTCGCAAGAAGCGGCTGATGAAACAGTTCCGGGATCTTGAGGCCGACATCGTGGTGATCGACATCGGGGCCGGCACCAATTACCACGCGCTCGACTTCTTCTTGATGGCCGACCTTCATCTGGCTGTGGCTACTCCCGAACCGACATCCGTGCTGGATCTCTACCGATTCATTAAGTTGGCTGCTATTCGCCGTGTACTATCTTGCTTTCTTGCGCGAAGCCCCCTGTCGGAAGTGCTCTCCAACCGAGACTTCACGAGTGTGGAGGAAGTCATGGAAGTGGCGGGTGCCACAGACGCAGAGGGGCGTGACACGGCAGCGACCACGTTGAAATCGTTTCGGCCCGGGCTGATCATCAATCGGGTGTCTGATAGCTCCCAGATCAATGTCCTGTATCTCCGTAAGATTCTCCATCAATACGTCGGCGGCGACCTGACGCTGCTTGGCGAGATCCCCGATGACCCGGCTGTGAGCCAAGCGGTCCGAAAGTTTCTGCCGGTCATTGAATCGTCACCCGAGTCCCAGGCTGCCAAAGCTCTGTTGGTCATGTCCGCTGCCGTTGATCAATTAATCTCGGCGTCTGTCGGCAGAAGCATAGAGGAGACGAGACAATCAGAAGGGAAGGAGACAAGAGTTCTGCTATCCAATCCGGCATTTTCCCATGATCCGCAGGCCTCCCTTTCTCAGAAACCAGAGGTTCCCTCTCCTTCAATCGAACCGACACAGCCTATTTACGCCAGTTCCCTCAAAAATACCGGCAGGGCCGTTGCCTAAGACGATGCCCTTCCACCGAAGCTTCGGAGGAAACCCGTTCATTCCTTCACGGCTTCACAGCCGTGGTTTCCTGCATAGGTGGACACCGGTACGAACAGTCGTACCAGCAATTAGTCGATGGCGCTGTCTACCGCATATCCGCGCAGGATGTCCGACTACCAACTAATGGCAATCATCGTTACTCCGGTGCGGCGGTCACCTTTGTGCCTTCTTTCACAGGTGGAGCAATTGTGATATTCGGCCCCTCCACTTTTGGAAGCAATCCTGCTCCAGGTTTCTCCAAGAGACGTTCGTCGTTTTGGTTAAAGAGCAAGTTTTGTTTGGAACGGTTATCGTCATAGATGGCCGCATTGTTGAGCGCTTCTCGGTTTCTGGCGTTGGCTTGTCCCGGATCATTTGCCAGTGATTGGCCTGTCACGGGATCGATGGCCTTGTCCATAGGGTAGCCGGGATGTTTGGGTAACATGGCCGGATTCGCGAACGCGAGCGAGACCGTCAACGGCACAACCGCAGTTGCAAACAACACTATGGTCGAGGTTTTCATGGTACAACCTCCTTGGTGAAGTAGAAAACGCAACAACGCCCTCGCAGGTCCAAGGCCTCCGAGGGCGTCAGTATACTGGCGGGCGAGAACGTATGGAGAGCGGATGTCGCTACCCCGGTTCCATGGAACACCTCCGGGATAACATCAGCATCGCTCTTGAACGGGTCGGAGTCAAGTCACAGAAAATCAGCACAGGATAAGGCTTTGCAGGGACGGACGACACAGTTTGACAGAGCTGCGTGTCAAAACCCGAGTTCTTTTTCGAGGTCGGCTTTCTTCTTGTCGAATTGCCGTTGCTCGGCTTCGCTTTTCTGGGTGAACGACTTCTTTATGCCCTCACCGGTTTTCTCCATGACCTGTTGAGATTCCTCGTTTTTTTTCTTAATTTTGGCAGCCAAGCCCTTCGCTTTCGGCGAACCGGAGAATTCGTAATAAACCATGGCTTGACCCTGGGAGAAGGTTGGATCCGGCCGCTTCATGATGGTATCGCCTCGTTGTTCAGCTCGGTCTCTGGCGGGTTTGTCTCCGCTCGGCAGGAATTTCAGCCACAGTGACGCGTTCCTGAGTTTCTCGATCGATTGCATGGTCGACTGACCCAACTCGCCGATGTTGCCGGTGAGACCCTGCGCATCTTTCTCCTCTGCTTTCATCAGTCGATCGGCATTGACCGCCGCCACCTTTGCCAGCTCTTGCCGGAATGCCGGTGGGGAGTTGTAAGGCTGTCTCGATCCAGTATTGCCATCGACCGGGCCGTAGCGGTCGTTATCGATGTTCCAGGCGGTTTCGAACAGGCGCAGGTCCTCAGGCTTGGCTTGAACGGCCTTGATAAGGACTCGGTTGGCTTCCTGGTGGTCACCGACGGTTTCGAAGTACCGGAATGCCGAAGTCTGGCCCTCTGCCCGCACCGGCCTGGCTGAATAAAAGACCCCTTTTGCTTCGGCTGCCTTGGCCAAATCCCGTCCGAGCTTGGGCATGCTGGCTTTGGCTCTCCCCATCGCGTTCTTGTCGTACCGGTCGATGCAGTCGTTAACCACAACCCTCATGTAGGCCATGAAAAGGGCTGTCGGTTGTCCGGCCTGCTCAGCCTGCTGCAGCGCGGCCGACTGAGCCAGTGCGGCTTTCTTTTCATCGTCGCCTAGACAAGGATCATCCGCCCGGACGGTTGATACTGTGAGGGCTATGAGCATCAGGGAATATCCGGCTACTCTAGTCCAGTGCATCGGTCTCATCCTCCGTTATTTACCGAAGAGTCCCTTCATCATCTTGTTGACATCGGGCATTTGCTCACCCATACCGTCGCCGGCTTGGCTTTCTCGAGGCGGCTTTCCACCTGACTGGCGCTGGAGTGAGTTTTTCTTCATCTCATCCATGTTTGGCATGCCGTCCATCCCCCCCATCATCGCACCCATGTCGTTCTTGGTGTATCCGGCCGGAATTTCGAAGAGGGTGGGATCCTGCTTTTCAATCCTCAGGTTGGTCAGCTCACTCGTCATACGCATCTTTTTGTCACCGTCCTTCGACAGCATATCCATCTTGACGGTGATCCCTTCTTTTGTGGTCCAGAAGAAGCCACCGAATTTTCCTGATCCGTCCTTCTTTACAGCCACAATCTTGGATTTGGTCGTCTTCATGCCGTTGATCGTTTCCTGGCCCACGTCGGTTCGCTCGACGATGTCGAAGGCATCCATGCCGGACGCATTCGAAGCATTCATCGGCATTTCCATATACATGTCTCCCATCAGCTGCCAGACCACTTTCTTGTCCTTTCGAGTGATCATCGTCATTCCGTCCGATCCACCCATTTCCATCCGTTCTTTATTGGTTGAGTGGTAGATGCGGCCTTTCATCGTCATGCCGCCTTCCGTCTCCATTGAGCTGTCGGCCGAGTAATCCACTTGTACTTCAGGCGGCGGCGCAGCGCTCACCATGAGGGGTACAAGCATTATGCACGTCAGCATACCGGCATCGCGTGACAGCTTCATAGGCATGTCCTCCTAGAGAAAGGTGTGTTGGGGAAACGGAGGGTATCGGGATTGCTGCGAATCGTCAATAAGCAGAAGTCCGGAGGATAGGATTCAAGGAAGCCGCAACCCGATCGGAAAGGTCGCTGCATAGCCGTCGTTCGTTGCCGTCGGCTCCAGCATCAATTGATCACCGCCATCGCGAAAGATGAAGTCATGATGATTTTTCACTCGACGCCGTCCTTTCGACGAGTAGGGGAGAGCGGTATGAACTCGGTCCGTCAGTTCATCGGGAAAGTATAACTGGGACGTAAATTCGTAGCGCTTCCGAGCCATGGGTGCTGTGCGGATCTTGAAATGAATGTGGACCGTTCGCTGAGGATACCAGCCTGGATAGATGGTCATAAACCGTGCTGTTCCTTGTGAGTCGGTCAGCTGATAGCCTCGTAAAAACTTCTGTCCTACCGTGTTGAATTCACGATCTCGTACATCGGAATAGACCCCCATGGCGTCACAATGCCAGACATCGACTTGGGCATCCGGTAAGGGATGGCAGTCCCCGGCACGGACACGAGAGATGTGAAACGTCAGGGCTAGTTGTGTGCCTGGCGTGATTTTTCCGTTAGTCGGATCGGAGCGAATGTCCGTACGATGCAAGCGTTCATCGACGAAATAGGGGCCTTCAGTTTGTTCGGGTCGGACTAGACAGAGAGATTGGGGCGTATCGGAAGCGGCTTGAGCCGGGCTTCGTGTTCCGGCCATCAGCCAGATAGCGCTGGTTGTTCCCAGCCACACCATGGCTCCACGGCGAGAGAAAAGTGGCTCATTCTGCTCGTCATCCTTTTTCATCCCGTCCGGTCCTTCTCGCCTTATTAAAAGGATTGATCCCTACCTTCTCCTCAAATTCGGCGGAACGCTTCGCGGAGGAGGGGGAGGAGATGAAAACGATGGCGAGCCTGGCGAAAAATGGCGAGAGGGTCCGTAGAATCCACGCCCTCCCCAATAGCCACTATAGGGCCCCCAAAACCCACCATAGGGGTAAAATCCGCTATACCCATAGGGTGGGTAGTAGGCACCATAGTACGGATTTCGATCTCTTCGTCTCTGAGCTGCAATACTGTTCCAGTCGATGATATGTTTGACCTCAAGAATAGGATAGGTGTAGTCGCTCTCATCAAGTGGTCTCGTGGTCTCACCTTTCACGGTACCGATTACGGTAATAGGCGTACCCTGCGGGAGGCTGGCAGGGTCGAGGAACGCTTCTCGAACCGCCAGAAATCGTCCTTCGGACCTAAGACGTTCCTCTGTCAATGTACCTTCTTTTTCGGTTGGCAGTTGTAAAATTTCCACTTCGGTTCCCACTTCCGTCCGTTTGGCCTTAATCACGTTCCCGCCGACCATGACCGTTCGTCCGACATATTCGCTGGGGGCCCTCTTCAAGTCTGCAAAACTGACGCTGGTATCGATCTCTTGTTCCAGACCGAGAGGAACGCCGAGTAGTTCCGTATCGCGTTGGACTTGATGGATGGATTCTGCACAGGCCGATAGCATCAGGACTCCACAAACCAGGGGAGCAAGGACGGTCATGCGCAACATGGACATTCTCCTGTCCTAGAAGTGATACGACAGTCCACCAAGGAGAAGCTGTGCTCTGTAATTGCCGCTAAACCCACCTAAATCACCAAAGGCGTGATCAAATTTCAACGTCGCTCCGGTATGCTTATACTCTCCAAAGACGGCGATTTTTGGTGTGATGAATGCGCGCAATCCCACCAACACATTCCAGGCGACCGCCACATCTGTATCACTTCGGACGGTCGCGGTATCTCCGATATGTGCGATGGCTGCCCCGACACCAGCCCCCAAGTATGGCTGGAGTGTGCGACCTGGATACCGCGCGATGAAGTTAACGCCAACCGTAGTCAGTCGAAAATGGATGCCGGGAACTTCATCCAACGTCGCAGTGCGAGGCAAGCTCTTGATATGAGGGTTTGTGTGCAACACCTCCGCTTCGACCCCGTACCAACTGTGTCCGTGGAAATATCCCACTTTGCCACCATAAGTGATCGAATTTTGGAGATCGAAATCCTCGAATGAGCCAGGGGCCCCTGCTAACGGTCCCGTTCCTGCAATGCTGTTAATTCGATCCGCGAAGTTCATCCCCGCAGTTCCAGCAACATACACTTCTGCGAAAGCAGGAGGAGGGTAGTTGAATGGAGCGAGTGAAAGCCCCGCGATGAATATGCCGACGATCAATGAGTTGTTCGTTTGCATAGGCATGACTCCTTCGAGGATATCATACCAAAAGTTTGGTCGATGCAACGCCTCGCCAAAATCGACCGGAATCGGACGAGGATGAGAGCGGCGTAACATATTCGGTTGCCTTCGTATGATGACGTCATGCGTTCACTACATGTGAACGTGATGATGGCAACGAAGGTTTTTGCAGAAGAGGACCTTCTACTAGGTGTGCCCCCTTGGATTGTTGTCGATGTCTATGCTACATCCTCACGAGATCGACATTGTTCTGAGAGCGTTCTTAAAAATACCGATCACTTTTACGGAAGGAGCTGATCTATGGGACTCATGGATCAATTGGGGCAAGCGGTGGGTGGAATGATGGGAAGCCAGAGTGGACAAAACCCTCTCCTACAGGCGGTAGCGGGACTACTCGGAAAGGACAGCGGCATCGGCGGACTCGCCGGCTTGGTCCAGGCGTTTCAGAAGAACGGACTTGGTGAAATCGTGAACTCGTGGGTGAGTACAGGACAGAATCTGCCGATGACTCCCAGTCAGGTAGAGCAGGGTCTAGGAAGCGATCTCTTGAATCAGATAGCCGCGAAGGCTGGGCTCTCTCCAGGCGCGACAAACTCGCAACTCGCCGGCATTCTTCCGGATCTGGTCGATAAGTTGACACCGAACGGAAAGATCGAAGCCGGTGGGCTCGAACAACTCATGAAGTTCGTGCAAGGGAGGTGAATGCCTATGCGACACAGGGTGTCCATTGAGCATAGACTCCGGCTCGGTGACGCCTCCTCCCGTACAACAGAGATCTTTGACGCGGCCACATGATCGAGTTGCCATTCTGGTGACGGTCAGTGTGGTCTTAGTGACCGTAGTCTGGGCGCTTCGAGAGCCTGCTCCTTCTCGATTACGAACGGACGAAACAGCTATCGGTGCGCTCACGCCTGAAAAAATTCCATTGGTCACCGGCGATGAATCACTCGTCGATATTTTTACCAGACCCGGCTGCCCAGTCTGCCACATGATTCCCGGGATTCCCGGTGCGACCGGTCAAGTCGGACCGCCGTTGGTACTGGGCATCACCGGGGAGCAGCGGCTCAAAGATCCGGCATACCGTGGGCAAGCCAAGACGGTGCACGAATATATCGTTGAGTCGGTGTTGGAGCCGCAGCGATTTGTTGTGCGTGGGTATCCGGAGAAGACGATGCCGACGTGGTATGGATCTAAACTCAGTGCTCTGGCTCTTGAGAAAATGGCGTCGTATCTTGAGCGTCAGACCGGAGGGAGTTCAGCCCCTTGAGGATGGGGCAGTGTGACTATCGCTTGCGGATCGGCGTCACGTTTCCTGAAGCGCCGCCCTGAATCTTAAAGGCATCCGTCCCATGGCCTCCCATCTGCTTATCGAGCAAGGCGGTCACGGCCTCGTCGCCTTTGAGTCCTTCAAGCTTGATCTTCAAGCGAAGGTTGTTCGCGCTATCGGCGTTGATGAGGGCTTGCTCCAATGAAATCTTGTTCGCCTTGTATAACTGAAACAACACGTGATCGAAGGTTTGGCAGCCTTCGTCCACTCCTTGTTCCATCGCTTCCTTTAATGTATCGACCTCCGCTTTTTTGATCAGATCCTTGACACGCGGCGTGTCCAGCATGATTTCCAAAGCCGGGACGCGTTTGCCGTCGACCGACGGAATCAGCCGCTGTGAGATAATAGCGCGCAGATTCAGTGACAATTGCAGGTAGATCTGGGCATGGCGCTCGACGGGGAAAAAGTTCATGATGCGTTCGATCGCCTGGTTCGCGTTATTGGAATGCAAAGTTCCAATGCACAGATGGCCGGTTTCGGCAAAGGTAATCGCCGCTTCCATGGTTTCCGTATCGCGCACCTCACCGATCAGAATCACATCCGGAGCTTGACGGAGCGTATTCTTCAGCGCGTTCTGGAAGTTCAAGGTATCGAACCCAACTTCGCGTTGCGTGATGATTGACTTTTTGTGTTGATGAACGAATTCGATCGGGTCCTCAACCGTAATGATATGGCCTTGGTGGATGGTGTTGCGATGATCGATCATGGCGGCCAACGACGTGGACTTACCGGACCCGGTCGCACCCACCACCAGCACCAGACCACGTTTGGTCATCGCGATATCTTTGATGATCGGAGGAAGCTGCAATTGGTCGACGGTCTGAATGTCCGCTTTGATGTGACGGAAGACCAATCCGACATTTCCCCTCTGCCTGAAGATGTTGACGCGGAACCGACCTAACTCCTTGTAGTAAAGCGCCAGGTTCATCTCCATCTTTTCTTCGAATTCGCTCCGTTGTTGACCGCGCATCAATGCTAACGCCAGTGCTTCGAGCTGCTCGTTGGTGAAGGAGGGAGCGTCCGTCGGCTGGGTGGCCCCATGGATGCGGTAGATCGGCGAGGCGTCGACGGTCAAATACAAGTCCGACGCTTCGCGGTCCACCATGACTTTTAGGAGACTTCGAACATCCATCAGACGTGCTCCGTACTGTGTGCGCTCTAGGCCACTCCGGTCATCGGCGCGCCGAAGAGATTGGGATTCATGCTGCGGGACTGCGCTTCGGCCTTATGGACAATTCCCCGCGTCGCGAGATCAACCAACGCCATGTCCATCGTTTGCATGCCGTCTTTTTGGCTCGCCTGCATGATCCCTGGGATTTGGTGCAGCTTGGCTTCCCGGATGAGATTGCGCACGGCCGTTGTTGCGACCATGACTTCGAGTGCGGCGACACGTCCGCCGGCTTTTTTCTTCAGCAGGGTTTGGGTGATCACGGCTTCCAACGCCTCCGATAGCTGTGTCCTGATTTGCGCCTGCTGAGCCGGCGGGAATGCATCGATGATGCGATCGATCGTTTTGGGTGCGCTCGAGGTGTGGAGGGTCCCGAAGACCAAGTGTCCGGTTTCCGCTGCGGTCAATGCCAACTGAATAGTCTCCAAGTCCCGCATTTCGCCCACCAGGACGATATCCGGATCTTCGCGAAGCGCCGACTTCAGAGCGTTGGCGAAGGAGAGTGTATGAACACCGAGTTCGCGTTGATTGACCAGGCATTTCTTGGATTTGTGGACAAACTCGATGGGATCCTCGATGGTGATGATGTGACCTTCAAACGTGTTGTTCAGATAATCCACCATCGCGGCAAGGGTGGTGGATTTGCCGGATCCGGTCGGTCCGGTGACTAAGATCAATCCCTTTTCCTTGTCGCAGAGCTGTCGAAGAATAGGCGGCATGCCGAGTTTTTCCAATGGAAGAATCGTGGTCGGAATATTCCGGAAGACAGCGCCTAACCCTCGCTGTTGCACGAACACGTTGACGCGGAAACGGGCGATGTCTCCGAGTTCAAACGAGAAGTCACATTCACGCTTCTCTTCGAAGGTCTTCCGTTGAGCGTCATTCATCATGTCGTAGACAAGGGCGTGTGTTTCGTCGGGCGTGAGAAGAGGATGGTCGAGCTTTTTCAGATCGCCGTGAATACGAATCATGGGTGGTTCGCCTGCGCTGATATGACAGTCGGATGCGCCTTCCTTTACTGAGAAAGTAAGCAACTTAGAAATATCCATCGCCTGTGAGCCTCAGTGTTATGGGTTGCTTGCGAGGTAAGAATCTCCTGTGCATCATGCCATAGCAAAGCTTGAAAGCAAGCAAATAGCCGGAAGGTGCGTGCCGATAAGGAGTCGACTAGAGGAGGCCGGTCTCACGACCGGCGAGGTCAAGTGCTTTAAGCGCTTCGTCGATCTGATCAGTCGTGTGTTCCGACGTCACCGTAAAGCGTATACGGCTGGTTCCGTCCGGAACGGTCGGTGGCCGGATCGCGGAAGCGTAGATCCCATGAGTGAGTAGCCGTTCGGCCAATGCTGATGCGGTGGCTGTGTCGCCGACCAGGATCGGCAGAATCGGGCTGACGGTCTGAGTCATCCGAAAACCGAGTTTCTGCATTCCATTGAACAGCCGTTGTCGATTCGACCAGAGCCTCATCCGACGTTCTGGTTCACGCTGAATGACCGCGACCGCGATCGCGGCGGCCGCCGCGATCGCGGGTGGAAGAGCGGTTGTAAAAATAAACGGACGGGTCACGTTGAGCAAATACTGAATCAAGTCGTTGGGCCCAACGATGTAGGCCCCATGGCTACCCAGAGCTTTACTGAGCGTTCCCATGTGAAAGGGGATCCGCTGCTCCAGGCCGAACTGCTCGATCGTTCCACGACCGGTCGGCCCCATGATGCCGGTCCCATGGGCATCATCGACATACAACGTCGCCTCATATCGCTCAGCCAGCGATGCCAGATCCGACAAAGGAGCGAGGTCTCCATCCATACTGAATAATCCTTCTGTGACAATGAGCGTGGGACGATTCGATCTTCGTCGTCGAAGCAATGTCTCCAGATGTGCACAGTCTCGATGGCCGAATATCCGAAAATCGGCACGGCTCAATCGACATCCATCGATGAGACTGGCATGGCACAATCGATCAGCCAGGATCAGGCCTCCTTGTCCGATTAGGTTTGGAATGACGCCGATATTCGCCAAATAACCGGCCCCGAATAGAAGGGCGGCTGCCGTTCCCTTAAAAGCTGCGAGGGAAGTTTCGAGGTGCGTATGCGGCGGGAGAGTTCCACTGACCAAGCGAGAAGCTCCGGACCCAACCCCGTACTGTTCCGTTGCATGTATCGCGGCTCTGACGACTTCCGGATGGGTTGCAAGTCCCAAGTAATCGTTAGAGGACAGCAAGATGACTTCACGTCCTGCATATTGAATGGTGGGTCCTGTGCCTGATTCCAATGGAGACAGTCGGCGTAGGAGCGATCGGTCAGCTAGTTGTTTGAGCTTGCTTTGAAACATGGTTGGTTCGAAACTTCCTTATAGAGCCTCGGCCGGCTGTGACCATCAACGAGCGCGTTCCGATTGCATTGACAATGGGAATTCATCCTTAGTATAAAGCAACGGTTCTGGCGCAGAAAGCGGGTCTCAACAGTTACGTGATGGTCTTATGACATACCGAATTAAAGTTCCGCCTCGGACGTTGCCGGTGGATGAAGCTCACCTGGTGAGTGGGCTTGAGCACTGGATGCTCGGACTAGCGAACTACCGCTGGTCGATTTTGGTCGGGCTCCTGCTTCTCCTGTTGATGGGAGGAGGAATCTGGGGCATCTTTTGGTATGACGCACAAAATGCCGGCAAGGCTCAGGAGCTGGAACGAGAAGCGACCATCCATCTCTTTACACGTGCAACGAATGATCCGCAGAAGGCAGCCGTCAACCTGAAGGAAGCGATTGCCCTGTATAAGAGGGTAGTTGATGAGTATCCTCGGACTCCGACGGCCCCGCTCGCACAATTCAGTCTTGGAAATGCCTACCTTCAGTCGAACGACCTCGCGTCGGCTATTGAGGCCTATAACCGGTTTATCTCTACGTATGGGTCTTATGTTTCGCTTCTCGGGCTCGTCCAGCAAAAACTGGGCTATGCCTATCTGCTCAAGGGGGATGTGGATCAAGCGGCCAAGGTCTACTCGACGATCCTTGAGGTCCCCGGCGCGATGAACCGGGATTACGCGCTCTTTGAACTTGCCAGATTGGAAGAGAATCGCTCTAGGTCCGATGAAGCCGTGAAGCACTATCAGGAGCTGATGAAGACCTTCCCAAATTCTCCCCTGACGAGCGAAGCCGCTATGCGTGTGAAGGTGATCGAAGCCAAGAAAAATCCCGATCCGTCGCCCGCTGCAGCAGCTCCTGTTCCTTCTTCCAGCCCTTCGAAGCCATCCAAGCCGTAGACAAGCATCTTTGCCCTTGGAGAGCAGAGGCGCCCCTTTACTCGTTCAAGACCGGTGTGTACTAGCGAGTGATTACGAGGATCTCTCCAGCCTTGATCGTGGGACCGGAAAGGTTGTTGCGGATCTTGAGGGTCTTAATGGGAATACCGAACCTTCGAGAGATCTTTTCAAGCGTGTCGCCCCCCCGAATCCGGTACGAACGGGCAGAATCGGACTTGACTTGCCGAGTCTGCCGAACCTGAGCCTGCAGGGTAGGAAACTTGTGGGTTGGAACTCGCCCGATCAATTCTAATATCTTAGAACTCGTACCGACCGGAACCTTCAAATGGTAAGCTGTATCGCCAGGAGGCGTGGCATCTCGCCGCAGCTCAGGATTCAGTAACCGGAGTTCGGCGTACGGAATCCCTGTCACGTTGGCAATTGCGCGGAAGTGCAAGGGACGAGTCACCACGACCTCCTCAAATTGGTGAAGAGGGACGGGATCTTGATTGAACCCATATTGGTCGAGGTTCTTCGCAATAATGGTCGCAGCCATAATCCGAGGAACGTATTGCTTTGTCTCCGGCCGAATGAGCTTCGTTTTTGAGATTTCCGAAAAGGACTCAGCCTGAGCCTTCTGAAGGGCTCGCAGGACCTTCCCTTCGCCTGCATTGTACGCCGCCATCGCCAAGGGCCACGCGCCGAATAAATCATAGAGATCCCGCAGATACCGCGCCGCGGCGACGGTGGATTTGATAGGGTCACGTCGTTCGTCAACATAATGATCAATCCGCAACCCATAGAGTTGCCCGGTTCCTTTCATAAACTGCCATGGACCCGTGGCTTTTGCTCGTGAATAGGCGTAAGGGTTGAAGCCGCTCTCAACAAGGGAGAGATTCACAAGGTCGCTCGGAAGGTCGAACTCGGCAAAAATGTTTTCGACCAGTGGGCGATAGCGGCTGAAGCGCAGGAGCCATTGTTCAAACCTGTTTCGAATTGAGGTATTGAAAAAATGAATATGGCCTTGCACGGTCTGATCAATGACGACAGGAATATTGTACAGAGGACCTTGAGCATCCGCACTGACAGCGCCTGGATCGTTTGGAGTAGCCTCAGTCGATCTCTGCTCGGGCTGCTCCACTGTGCCTTCCGCCGACGGGAGTTCGGGAGAAGGGATCGTCGCTTCAGGCTCCAGCTCAGGCTCCAGGGGAACTAGGTTTGAGTCAATGCCATCATCTTCTTGGGGCGATTTTATTTCAGCAGCAGGATTACTCTGGGCCCAACTCTTTGATGGCTGCAGCAATACCATGGCACTGAGCAAGGCCACGATTGTTGTTTGAGCCGCCAACAGCCTGGCACATGTTGTCATCATGGATAGCATCGGTCGCATCAAAGACTATCGATCCGCTTCATACTTGTCAAGGAACTGAGTCAGCGAAGACACTGGTACTGTCGTGTCATGTCGGGCGGAGCGAACGGTGTGCGAGGGAATCCGACGACGTTTCATCGCGTCATCGCAAGAGGAAAATTCCTGATGCAGTCTTCGTTTACGTCGGCCGATTTCTTGACAGTCTCCCAGCGCAAATGATAGCGTACCGCCTCTCCTAATGGTACCCCACCAGAATCGCATTGTAAGGAGGATCGATCAATGTTGAAGCGGTATCTCTTGGCTCCTGGGCCGACGCCCGTCCCTCCGGAGGTGTTGCTGGCGATGGCCCGTCCGATAATTCACCATCGTGCACCTGAGTTTGATCCGATCTTCGCTGAGGTCCGCGAAGGATTGAAATGGTTGTATCAAACACGCCACGATGTCCTGATGTTGGCGGCGTCTGGCACTGGCGGCATGGAAGGCTCGGTCTCGAACTTTTTGTCTCCCGGCGATAAGGCCCTCTACGTCAACGGGGGTAAATTTGGAGAGCGCTGGGGCAAACTCTGCAAGACCTTCGGGGTACAGGCAACCGAGATCAAGGTTGAATGGGGACATGCCGTCAATCCTCAGCAAGTTGCTGATGCTCTCAAAAAAGATCCTTCGATCAAGGCAGTGTATGTGCAAGCCAGCGAAACCTCGACGGCGGTCGCTCATGATGTCAAGGCGCTTGGTGAGATCATTAAGAACTACGACAATACAATTTTGGTGGTCGATGCCATTACAGCCCTGGGTGTATTTGACATCAAGACCGATGCATGGGGTCTGGATGTCGTGATCACCGGTTCCCAGAAGGCCCTGATGTTGCCTCCTGGCATGGCGTTTGTCAGTGTCAGTGACAAAGCGTGGGCCTTGGCCGACAAAGCCAAAAATGCTGCTTTTTATTTCAACTTCAAGAAGGAACGCGAAAACCAGATCAAGAATCAGACCGCCTTCACACCGGCCGTCTCGCTAGTGATCGGCCTTCAAGAGGCGTTCCGAATGATGAGGGCGGAAGGATTGGAGAAGATGTTTGCACGGCAGGGACGATTAGCCCATGCCATGCGCGAAGGTGTGAAGGCTGCCGGGCTGGCACTATTTCCAAAGGAATCGCCCAGCGATGCCTTGACGGCGGTCTGTGCGCCGGATGGAATTGACGGGCAGGCGATTTATAAGAATCTGCGTGTGCAATACGGTATGACGGCTGCCGGTGGACAGGATCACCTCAAGGGGAAGGTCTTCCGACTGTCTCATATGGGGTATGCGGATACGTTTGACGTGATCGCAGCATTAGCCGCGACCGAGATGGTTCTGAAAGGGCTTGGCCATCCGGTGAAGTTAGGAAGCGGTGTCGGAAAAGCGCAAGAAATCTTACTGGCGAAGTAACCACGGCGAGGACGCACATGGCCGCAGCGAGAATGAAGATTTTGATCAGCGACAGCTTGTCGAAACAAGGTGTCGAGGCGTTGGAGAAGGCGGGATTCACCGTGGTGGTGAAATCAAAAATGCCGAAGGACGAATTGTTCAAAGAGATCAAAGACGCTGATGGACTCATTGTGCGTTCCGGCACCAAAGTGACAGCAGAACTGATCGCTGCGGCAGAGAAACTCAAGGTCGTCGGCAGGGCCGGGTCCGGTTTGGACAATGTCGATACCCCTGCCGCGACCCGTCGCGGCATCGTCGTCATGAACACGCCGGGGGGCAACACCGTCACCACTGCGGAACACACGATGTCGATGATTTGTGCGATGAGTCGGCGCATTCCCCAAGCCACCGCCTCGGTGAAGTCTGGCAAATGGGAAAAGGACAAATTCATGGGTGTCGAGCTCTACAACAAGGTGCTCGGCATCATCGGCGCCGGACAGATCGGCAGTCACCTGACCAAGATGGCGCAAGGGATCGGTATGAGTGTCGTTGCGTTTGACCCGTACCTGGCCCCAGAGCGGGCCGAGCGAATGGGAGTGACGATGCTGGACCTCGAGGAACTATTTCGACAGGCGGACGTTATTTCGGTTCATACTCCGCTCACGCCGGAGACGCGCGGGATCATCAATGCACAGGCCATTGCCAAGATGAAACCCGGCGTGCTCATCGTAAATTGCGCCAGAGGCGGCATCATTAACGAACAGGATTTGTGCGAAGCCTTAAAAACAAAGCGCGTCGCCGCTGCCGCCTTCGACGTGTTTGAAGAAGAGCCGGTCAAGCCGGACAATCCACTCCTCGCCTTGGATAACTTCATCTGCACCCCGCATATCGGAGCCCAGACGACCGAGGCTCAGGAAAACGTCGCGATCGGAATCGCGGAACAGATCGTCGACTACTTTACCAAGGGAGTGGCCAAGGGCGCGGTCAACATTCCGTCGGTCGCTCCGGAATTATTGCCTCGCTTGCAGCCCTTTCTGACGTTGGCAGAGAAGCTCGGCGCGCTTCAATCGCAACTCGTTCACGGAGGAATCGAACGAGTCACGGTGGAATACAGCGGTGAGGTCGCCACCCTCTCGATCGCGCCCTTGACCATCGCCGTCCTAAAGGGCCTGCTCACTCCAATTATGGAACACCCGGTAAACTACGTAAATGCCCCCATCGTGGCAAAAGAGCGAGGTATTGAAGTCAAAGAAATTAAGAGCACGGATGCCGGGGATTTCACGAGCCTGATCCGGGTACGAGTCGAGGCCGGCAAGGTATCACACCAAGTCGCCGGAAGCCTGTATCACAAGAAAGAAGCTCGCGTCACAGAGATCGACCAATTTAAAGTTGAAGTTGTACCGGAAGGACATATGCTGTTGATTCACAATGTCGATCGTCCTGGGGTCATCGGCATGGTCGGAAAGGTCCTGGGAGATCAGGGAATCAACATCGTGCGGATGCAGTGTGCCTTGGAAAAGCGGGGAGGGGATGCGTTGTTGATCATCGGTTCCGATACGGAATTCCCATCTGTGGTCCTAGATCAGATCCGTTCCAGCTCGAATATTCTGTCCGTCAAGGTCGCCAACCTTTCGTAGCGATTCTCGCGACCAGGTTATTATGGCCTCTGCTCCTCCGATGCGTAGGACTTCTTCGGGGCAGTTCCCTCTTTTGCGCGAGCACGCACTGGTTCCGGTCGGGATGGCCACCATCCTTCCGGCGGCTGCCCGCCACGTTCGGCATCTGGAAGCCGAATTGCTGACGCACTTCCATCGTTTCGGTTACGACGAGATTATCCTTCCGACGTTCGAGTATCTCGATGTGCTGATGCCAGGACTCGAACCAACGCTGTTGGAGAACTCCTATAAGATCGTGGACCGGACGACCGGCCGTATTTTGTTGTTGCGACCCGACGTCACGGCACAGATTGCCCGCACGGTAGCGATGGGTATGGTGGGCACGCGCTTTCCGTTGCGCCTGTCGTACCGGGCTACCGTCTTTCGGTATGAACCGGAACATGCCGGTCGAGATCGAGAAATCTTTCAGGTGGGCGCTGAGCTGATCGGAGCGGATGATCCGTCCGCCGATAGCGAAATCATCATGCTGTTGATCGAGTGCCTGCGGCAGGTTGGGTTGCGCTCGTTCAAGATTTCACTGGGGCATGTTGGGTTTTTCAAGGGCCTGCTCATTCGTGCAGGACTTTCGTCGGAAGGGCAGAAGCGGGCTGAGCAAGCAGCGGCAAGAAAAGATGTACCGAGGCTTGGGGAGATCCTGTCGCATGAGCGGGTGACCAAGAGGTCGGCTCACAGAATTTTGGAAGCGCTGGAACTGTGCGGACAAGCCGAAGTGCTCTCGAAAGGGCGCATATTGGCAAAGGGGGAGAGGCCACTGCTCCAGGCATTGGATCGACTGGCGAATGTGTATCGCTTGCTCTGCGAGACCGGATTTCAAGAAGCCGTTTTGTTGGATTTAGGAGAATTCAGAGGGTTCGACTATTATGACGGCATCGTTTTTGATGTCTTTACCGACGGTATTGGAGTGGAGTTAGGCGGCGGTGGCCGCTATGACCACTTGATCGGACGATTCGGTCGGAACCTTCCTTCGACCGGATTTGCCTTGAATGTGGACCGGCTCTTCCGGGCGCTGAATCTTTCCGATAGGACGAAGTCTGTGGGGCCTGAGGTCTTGGCCGTCGGTCCGCTGGGGTTGTCGACGCGACTGGTTTCGGTCGCTCAACAACTTCGCCAAGCGGGGATACGAACGGTTCAACGGATCGTGGATTCATCGAGACAGGACTTGATCGGTGTCGCGGTCAAGGCCGGCCTTGAAGCAGAAATCGATACTATTATTGTCGTCGGCACGGACAGTCCCACACCCGAGCAAGTCGTTGTGATCCATAAGGGGGACCGCAAGCGAGTCGCGAGATCGATCGGCCATGCGCATGTTCATAAGAGGACCGTGTCGATCGCGGATCTTATCGCAAGTCTACGTGCCGATCTCGAAGGGACGATATGAAATCCAGTGGGATGGTGGATCTCTCTCAACCGAAACTACCTCCGCAGAATTTGGAGGCGGAGCAGTCGGTGCTCGGCGCCATCCTCCTCGATAACGCCGCCATGCCGAAAGCGATGGAACTGCTGGTGGAGGAGGATTTCTATCGGACGGCGCACAAGAAAGTCTACCAAGCCATGCTTGAGCTGTCCGACACCGGAGAGGTGATTGATCAGATCACGTTGACCGAGCGATTGAAATCGCGCGGAGAACTCGAGACCATCGGAGGCGCGGCCTATCTCGCCGAACTCGTCCAGATCGTTCCCAGCTCCGCCAATATTCGGTATCACTGTAAGATCGTCCGGGACAAAGCGGTAGCCCGTCAGCTGATCAGCACCTCCACCGAAGTTCTGACCAAAGGCTATGAAGGCACCGCTTCAATCGATGATCTGCTGGATTTTGCCGAGCGATCGGTCTTCAGCATTGCACAAGGCAAACTGGAACGGTCGTTCAGCCCGATCAGTCAGGTTATCAAGGAAAGTCTCGATGTCATCGATAAACTCTCGAAGCGAAAGGAACATGTCACGGGAGTTCCCACGGGGTACTACGATCTCGACGATATTACCGCAGGGCTTCAAGCCTCGGACTTGGTGGTGGTGGCGGGGCGGCCCAGCATGGGGAAGACGAGCCTTGCCTTGGGGTTTGCAACACATGCCGCCATTCACGCCAATACGGTGGTGGGAATTTTCAGCTTGGAAATGTCCAAGCCGCAGATCGTCCTCCGTATGCTCAGTTCTGAAGCGCGAGTCGATTCCCATGCGTTGAGGACGGGAAAACTTCAAAAAGAGGATTGGTGGCGATTGGCGGAGGCGGCCGGACGATTGGAACAAGCACCGATCTATATCGACGACACGGGCGGCATTACCGTCCAACAGATGCGCGGCAAAGCCCGCCGGCTCAAGGCAGAGAAAGGGCTTGATCTTCTCATCGTGGATTACCTTCAACTCATGCAAGGACGAAGCGATTCAGAGTCTCGTCAGCAAGAGATCTCCGATATTTCCCGCTCATTAAAAGCATTGGCGAAGGAACTGAATGTGCCGGTTGTGGCCCTGTCTCAATTGAGTCGCGCGGTGGAGGCACGGAAGCCTCCGATTCCCATGCTGGCCGACCTGCGAGAGAGCGGTGCGATCGAACAGGATGCCGATGTGGTCATCTTCATTTACCGGGAGGACGTGTACGACTCCAATTCGGAACGCAAAGGAATTGCCGACATCATCGTCAGTAAACATCGGAATGGTCCCATTGGGAAAAAAGAGTTGTTTTTTCAGGACCGATTTGCCAAATTCGAAAGCCTCGATCTTCGTGAAGCATAGCCGGAGCGTCGTTTGCGCATCGCCCGTACACTCGGTATAATCGTTTCATATACACGCCTCCTAGTTGTCCCGATGTAAGGATAGGCGGAACACACGAATGGTTTGGTATGGTCGGTCGTTCAGACAGAATGATACGCCCTTGTTGAGGACGATGGTGCTCTCCCTGTTTCTCTTCGGTGCCATGGTCGCTTGCGCAGCCTCGCCTCAGCCACAGACAACGCTTCCTCCATCCGCCACTGCGTTGCCATCTCCACCATCGGCTCCTGAGTCTGATGCCACGTACCATTTTATGATGGGGCATCAAGCGGAACTTGCTCAGGATCTCGACTCCGCGTTAAAGGAATATCATGCCTCCCTGAAAGTCGATCCGAAATCTCGTGAGGTCAAATCTCGTTTGGCCGCATTGTATTTCGCGTTGGGTGATTTGACTCAAGCGGTGCAGTACGCGGATGAAGTCGGAGAAGGAGCGGGGCAAGAACCGCAAATGCTGACCCATATGGCCGGTATCTTGGCCAGCGCGGGGAAGCCGGAGCGTGCCTTGGAGTTATTGGACAAGGCCATTGAGAGCAACCCGGAAAGAGGCGAATCCTACTTCCCGAAGGGACTCATTCTGTTGAACCAAAAACGAATTGCCGAGGCGGAACAGGTCGTCAAGAAAGGGCTGCAATATACCTCGGATTCACCGATCGGCTACTATTATTTGGGCCGCATTTCCATAGAAGCCGGAAATACCGAACAGGCTTTGGCCAACTTTGATCGGGCCATCGCCGTGAACCAGGCGTTTGAACCTGCCTATTTGGCACAAGCATCAGTCCACGAATCGCGCCAAGAGAAGGGCAAGGCTATCGCGGTTCTCCAAAAGTATCTCCAGCAGGTGAATCCTCGGAACAGGGATATTCGGCAACATCTCGTGCAGTTGTATATCGCGAACAAAGACTATGCGGGAGGTCTTGCGGAGCTGGAAAAGTTGCTGGAGGACAATCCCGGCGACCTCGATGCACAGTTACGCATGGCGCTGATTTATGGAGAGAAGAAGGAATTTGCGAAGGCGATCAGCCAATTGACGGGGATCTTGAAGACCAAGCCGGCTGAACTTAAAGTGAGAGATTACCTCGGGTACTTATACGAAGAGACCAAGGACTTCCCAAAGGCGATGGAGACCTATCGCTATAATATTCACCTGGATCCAAAATTTGCCGACAGCCATATTCATCTGGGCGTTCTCCTCTATCGACTCAAGCAATTCCCGGAGGCCGTGACCCATCTCGATGAGGCTGTCCGTCTCATTCCGAAACAACCTGAGCCTTATATCGTTCTCGGGTTGGCACATTTCCAGAACGAGCAATTCGAAAAGGCTTCACAGGCGTTTGAGGAAGGGATTCGGCACAACCCGAAGAGCGCCGATCTGCATTTCAACCTCGGCACGGCCTACGACAAACTGAATCGGTTTGATGATGTGGAGCGCGCCATGGAGGCCGCGCTCACCCTCGACCCGCATCACGCCGACGCTTTGAACTATCTCGGCTACAGTTATGCGGAGCGAGGCATCAAGATCGATCAGGCGCTGTCCCTGACGAAACGGGCGGTAGCACTCAAGCCGGAAAACGGCTACTACGTCGATAGTCTGGGATGGGCCTTTTACAAATCAGGTATGCTGGCTGAGGCGCTCACGGAGATCAAGAAAGCCGTGACGATGGTCGGCGATGACCCTGTCATCTACGAGCATTTGGGGGAAATCTATTTGAAGCAGCAGAAGGTTGCCGATGCTCGTGAAGCCTGGCTCCACTCACTGGAGATCGATCCTTCCAATGAGAAACTGCTCCAACGTTTCCGCGAGCAGGGTCTGGCTAATCCTGCCTATGAAGACCGCATTCAACAAGCCAAGCGCCGCGTATCAGAGAAAACGCCAAGTTCAGTAGCGACTCCATAAGTCCATCCCATCCGAGGAACTCCGCTACCAATCCTTCTCCGTGCTGGCTTACCTGGCGCCTGCCGGTTCTCATTCAGGGAGGCCGGTTAGACAGATCGAAAAGTGTCAATTCTTGGCTATTCGGAGCAGATTACGGAAAGAGAAACTGCTTCTTTCGGGATCCTACCCGCGCTAACTTCACATAAGTTGTTGCATAGTCAGGGATCAATGCTACGCTAGGCCTTGTCATTGATCGGCACCAAACCTGCTTAAGGGACCGGTAGGCGGCAACAGAGGCGCCGCGGATGATTAAGGGGGACGTCAGTGAACCATCAACAAGGAGGCAGGACGATGTTGAAGTCGCTCCGTAAACAAGAGGGTTTCACCCTCATCGAGTTGATGATCGTCGTTGCGATCATCGGGATCTTGGCGGCCATCGCCATTCCCAACTTCTTGCAGTATCAGATGAAGTCTCGGCAGTCGGAAGCGAAGACGAACCTGGGAGCAATCAAGACATCCGAGGTCTCATGGCAAGGTGAACGTGGGTGTTACCTGGCTGTTGCAAGATGGCCGGCACTGAACGTCCCTGTAGCGGGTACGAAATCTGCTCCGACAAACTGGTTTGGAACTCCTCCTGCCCCGATTATTCCTACACCTGCGGCTGCTACCGGATGGTGTTCAACAGGTGGTGCCGGAGGCTCTGTAGGAAACTTCGCAGCTCTTGGCTTTGAGCCCAGTGGTATGGTCCTCTTCAATTACTCGGTCAGTACCTATCCTGTTGCATACACGTCTTGTCAGGGGCCAACTCAAACACCTGCACCGCTTGCTACACATGAGAATGGAGCAGATGGTGGTGTAACAGCGGCTGGCTTCAGGGCTACCGCTTCGGCCAACTTGGATGGAGATCCCACACTGTCTGTATGGGCATCTGCCGATGGTACGGGTGCAGCAGACTGTGTGGCAGGTGTCTTCTAGTCGATAGTCGTAGTCTGCTCGTGATTACGTGTCCCGCCGACTGGCGACAGTCGGCGGGACCTCGTACGTTTAGTCAAGTGATCTTCATGTCGGTAACTCTATCCCCTGAAATACGACCCCATGTTTTCTCAAAACTATTTAGCTATATCAGGCAGGGTGCTATCACGCTGCTAATATTCGGTCTGCTGGCTCTTGTCACATCGTTGCAACAGAATCTGGACCGCCGCAGTGATGGTCAAGTAGCGAAGATCGAACAGTTGGCGCAACTGCCTGGTGGCGAGTATCTCAAGCCAGCCCTGTTGGGCTATCACCATCTCGGCGCCGACCTTCTGTGGCTGCGGCTACTGCAAGTCTGGGGTAAGAAGAAGAACACCAACAACGAATACGAATGGATGTATCACGCGCTCGATGTGATTACGACGCTGGACCCACGATATGCATATGCCTACTACGTCGGTGGTGTTGCGCTCGCAAACTATGCGAACCGACCTGATCTGAGCAATAGTCTTCTTGAAAAAGGGCATCACAGTAATCCCAGTGAATGGAACCTTCCATTTTTGCTGGGCTATAACTATTACTTCGCCCTCGGGGACGCGATAAAGGGAGCGGAGTATATCGGCCGCGCCGCCCGTACACCTGGGGCTCCTGATTTTCTTCCTGGTTTAGCCACACGCATGCATGCTGAGGCCGGAAACCCCGACGTGGCTCTGCAATTTCTTGAAGCTTTGTGGAAAGAGAATCCGGACCTGGTCGTACGGGAAAAGTTAGAGACTCGTGCCAAAGAAGTACTCATCGAGCGCGATCTGAGAATACTCGAACGAGCCATTGCGCAGTATCACAATGACCACCATGCATTTCCCTTGAGTCTTACCGACCTCGTTTCCCGAAAGTATCTGGAACGATTGCCTGAAGAACCATTCGGTGGCAATTATTTGTTCGATGCTAAGACGGGACGTGTCACAAGCAGCACCCATCCGACCCGGTTGAAGGTATTTCGCCTAGACCTAGAGGGCGGTGTTTAGTCAGAGGACATCTATGGATGTGGATGGCGAAAAGGTTGTTCAAATAGACCGCCTTTGTAAAATTTTCAAGGTGGGCTTTTGGGGCCGAAAGGTGACGGCAGTAGATGGATTGTCGCTCGAAGTGCACAGAGGCGAAGTGTTTGGATTTCTCGGACCGAATGGAGCGGGGAAGACGACGACGATCAAGATGCTGATGGGGCTGATCTATCCGAGTGGGGGAGTAGCCAGTCTGTTTGGTCGGCCCGTCGGTGATCCGTCTGCGAAGGCTAAAGTCGGTTTTCTTCCGGAGGCACCGTATTTTTATGCCTATTTGACCAGCCGAGAATTCCTTCGATTCTACGGTCATCTTTTTGGGTTTCTCGGAGCCTCTCTCGACAAACGCATCAATGAATTGCTGGAACTGGTCGGCATGACCCATGCCCGTGATCTGCAATTGCGCAAGTTTTCCAAAGGCATGTTACAGCGGGTGGGGATCGCCCAGGCCTTGATCAATGATCCGGAGCTGGTCATCTTGGATGAGCCGATGTCGGGGCTGGACCCGATCGGGCGAAAAGAAGTGCGCGACTTGATTCTACGCCTTAAGGAGTCCGGCAAGACGGTCATGTTCAGTTCCCACATCCTGCATGATGCGGAGCTACTCTGCGATCGCGTGGCGATGATTATGAAAGGACGGCTTGTTGCCTGTGGTCAGGTGTCCGACTTGATCAACCACGGAACGACTCAAGAAGTGGAAATGGTGATAGACCGACTTTCCCCGGATGGCATCGAAGAGATTCGTCCACTCGCGACCAAACTGGTGCTTCACGGAGAACAGGTCATGGCCGTATTGGCGAGCCAGCGACAAGTGGATGAAGCGCTGGATGTACTGAGAGCGCATAAGGCCAAACTCATCTCTCTTATTCCTCACAAGGCGTCGCTTGAAGATTTGTTCATCAGAGAAGCCAAGGGAGTGCAGCAAGCAACAGAGGTTCATGCATGAAAGTGCTCTCGATCGCGGTGAATACCTTTCGCGAAAACCTACGTGACAAGCTGCTGTACAACCTCCTGATCTTCGCTTTGTTGATGATCGGCAGTTCGCTTATCTTGATGCGCTTGACGCTTGGGGAATTTCATCGTTTGATTTTGGACATCGGCCTCGGGAGCATCAACTTCTTTGGAGTGTTGATCGCGATCTTCGTCGGCATCGGTCTGGTCAGCAAGGAAATCGAAAAGAAAACCATCTACACTATCGTGTCTAAGCCCGTCGCGCGATATCAATTTCTCTTGGGAAAATATCTCGGTCTTAGTCTGACGTTGTTGATCAATACCGCCATCATGGCGGCGGGGTTGTTGGCGGTCTTGTCCTTTCAGGATGTTCCTATCCATGCCGTCTTGTTCAAGGCACTCGGGATGATTGTACTGGAATTCATGGTCATCACAGCGGTGGCACTCCTGTTTTCCACTTTCTCAAGCGCGACGCTCAGCGCAATTCTCACCCTAGCCATTTATGTGATCGGCCATCTGACGAAGGATTTGAAAGCGTTCGGTCAGAAAATGGAAGGTGTAGGACGGTCTGTGTTGGAAGGCATGTACTATATCTTGCCGAACTTGGATCGATTCAATCTAAAGGGGAACGTGACTCACCAACTAGACGTGCCAGCCGGTGATCTGCTGATGATCGCCGCCTATGGAATGGCTTATACCGCATTCCTTCTGACGCTCGCGTCTGTCATCTTCCAACGCAGAGATTTCCGTTAGATACCTGTTCACGTCATACAAGTAAGAAGACACGCTTGAGCGGATCTAGCTTGTGATAGCGCCTTCCGATGCGGACGAGACGTGTTTGGCATATTTCCCCATCACGCCTGAGGTGTAGCGTGGCACAGGCGCCTTGACCTTCTTCAGCCGCGTAACGATTCCTTTCTGCGAGAGGGCCACATCCAGACGGCGTTTGGGAATATCGAAGGTAATCGTGTCTCCGTTCTTGACCGACGCGATGGGCCCTCCCTTTGCGGCTTCAGGGGCTACGTGTCCGGCCATCAATCCATGTGTGGCTCCTGAGAACCGGCCATCAGTGAGCAGGGCCACGGAATCACCGAGACCGGCGCCCACTATTGCCGCCGTCACGCCCAACATCTCGCGCATGCCAGGTCCTCCTGCCGGACCTTCGTACCGAATGACGACGACATCACCGGGTTTGATCTGCCCCGCTTTGACTGCCACGAAAGCGTCTTCTTCCCGGTCATAGACCTTCGCCGGTCCCTGAAACTTAGTCATCGAATGGCCGGCTACCTTTACCACGCAGCCTTCCGGCGCCAAATTGCCCTTCAGAATGACAAGGCCGCCTGTCGGTTTGATGGGGTGAGAGAGGGGGCGCAAGACTTGTTGTCCGGGCGTTTCACGACCGTGTGCTGCCTCTTGACCTATGGTTCGACCTGTAACGGTGGGCTGGTTCCCATGAAGGAGTCCTGCCTCCAACAGTCGTTTGGCCACCAGGGTTGTGCCGCCTGCAGCATAGAGATCGGCTGCAGCAAAGCGGCCTCCCGGCTTGAGATCGGCCAGTAAGGGGACCTTGCGATTAATCTTGTCGAAGTCGTCGATGCTCAATTTGATCCCGGACTCACGGGCGATGGCGAGGAGATGTAGCACGGCGTTGGTCGAGCCCCCGGTAGTGGCGACGGCGGCAATGGCGTTCTCCAACGACTTTCTGGTGATAATTCGGCTTGGGCGCAAATCCTGCTTCACGAGCTCCATCACCATCTTGCCGCACTCAAAGGCAACATCGTCTTTTCGACCGTCCATGGCGGGAACCCCATTGCGACCCATCGGTGAAATGCCGAGAAATTCAAACGCAATGGCCATGGTATTGGCCGTGAACTGGCCTCCACAGGCCCCGGGCCCAGGGCAAGCGTGATCTTCCAAGTCCTTCAGCTCGGCGTCGGTCATCTTTCCCGACGCATGTTTGCCGACTGCTTCAAAGACATCCTGAATGGTCACATCATGTCCCTGAAACTGTCCCGGCATGATCGAGCCGCCATAGAGCATGAGCGACGGTACATTCAATCGGGCGAGGGCCATGACGGTTCCGGGAATTGTTTTGTCGCACCCGGACAGGGCGACGACGGCATCGAACAAGTGTCCACGTGCGACGAGCTCGATCGAATCCGCGATGACCTCTCGACTGATCAGGGAAGCCTTCATCCCTTCGGTGCCCATCGAGATCCCATCAGACACCGCGATGGTGTTGTATTCAATCGGAGTACCGCCGGCTGCTCTGATTCCGGCTTTCACTCGTTCGGACAGCCGCCGCAAATGAAAATTGCACGGCATGACCTCGATCCAAGTATTAGCCACGCCCACCAGCGGTTTCGACAGGTCGTCGTCCGTAAAGCCGACGGCTTTTAACATGGCCCTGGCCGGGGCACGACCGGCCCCGACCAGAAGTTCATGACTCTGGAGTCGCACTTCCTTTTTCATCGGTCTTTGTGGTCCCATTACTGTACAGACATGCTGCTGGGTGGTGCAGGGGATATGGCCTCATGGGGGTTCTTACCGTGCGGATTGGTGCCATATGGATTTGCACCGTGAGGGTTGACACCATGAGGACTCGTGCCATACGGCATTGCGCCTCCATGAGGTGATCCGTAGCCTTTGTGCTGATCCATCACTTTGTCATGCTCAGATTTTTCCTTTGCCCGCTGCTCAGGGGTCAGCAAGCCCATCACATCACGACGTGTTTTAATAGAGGTCATCCGTAGCCCGACTTGCAGATCTTCACTTTGTCTCAACTTTGCTTCGATCGCGCCGAGATCAGACGTCTCACTTTCTGTCAGTGCTTTCAGTTCACGTTCAGCGATTTGGATATCGGCTTCAGCCTTGATGCGCGCCTTGTCCAGATTCAGCTGGATGTCTTTCAGTTTGGTGACCTGTTCGGCGGTGAGTCCGATGTCCTTTTCGTGTTTCAATAAGTGACGGATCAGGTGGCCGGTGCCGCTGTGCATCATCCCTTTACCATAGCCATGTCCTCCTCCGGCGCCGTGTATGCCTCCACCATGACTATAGCTCGGATCATTTGCCCACAGGCTTGGTATGCCCATCACCAACAGACATGCCGACGCTACGGCAACCGCAGCGGTCGTCTTGGTTATAGCCGTCATGAATTCCTCCTTGGTTGAGAGGCCCTGGAGCCAAAGCTTGCCATAGCAGTCAACGCAACGCAAGCGAGTCTCTCGACTCAAAACCAGTCGCCGCCGATCGCGTTTCGGCTCAACGTCGCTGGGCGCCATAGAGAAGCTCCGTTCGCGGATCCGGATGTCGTTGCTTGCTCAAACGTTCGTACAGTCCCCGTTCATCTTCACTGATACCGGCCGGAAGGACAATTTGCAACGTCAGGAAAAGATCGCCATGCCCGCCTGTGGCCGAAGGAAGCCCCTTCCCCTTGAGCCGTAGTTTCCCCTCGGCCTTGCTGCCTGGTGGAACTTTGACTTTCACCGGCTCAGCCAAGGTTGGAGCAGTCACCTCAGCTCCAAGAATGGCTTCCCAAGGATAGATGGGCAAGGTGACGTGCAAGTCCGAACCTTGCCGACGAAAGATCGGGTCGGAGGGAATGGCCACATGAAGATACAGGTCTCCGCGTTTTCCACCATTTATTCCCGGCTGGCCCTTTCCGGCAACTCTCACCCGTGTTCCATCTTGAACTCCAGCCGGAATCCGCACTTCTATGGTTTTGTATTCGGCCGTCATCCCGGTTCCCTGACAGGTTACGCAAGATCGGCCACGCACGGTACCGCTCCCTTGGCAGGTCGAACATGTCCGGGGTTCACGCAGATTTACGCGCTTGATGACACCGGTTAATACTTCACGCAACCCCAGATGGACTTCGGTCTCGATGTCCTCTCCCGGCATTCCAGAACTACTGCGTCCGGTTCCTCCGCGTCCGCGGTTTCCGAAGAGGTTCTCAAAAAAATCTGAGAAGTGATCGCTTCCGGATCCGCCGCTTCCTTGACCGGTGTAGTCTCCTTCGCCTCCCCATGGCCCGCCGAACCCTTGTGCTGTCCTGGCCTGCTGACGAGCTTTTTCGAAAGCTTGTGCTTGATCCCAATCGGCTCCGTACTGGTCATACTTCTTCCGCTTATCCGGGTCGGTCAGGACTTCCTGTGCCTCATTGAGCTCTTTAAATTTCTTTTCCATCTCGGCCTTCTTCGCACCAGCATGGAGATCGGGATGGTACTGGCGGGCCAGGCGCCGAAAGGCTTTTTTGATGTCGTCGGGCGAGGCGGTTCGAGGAACGCCGAGAATGTGATAATAATCGCGTGGGGTAGTTGCCATACGTGATATGCGATGAGAAACGGATGCTAGGGATCAGCTTACGGAGTGTAGAAACGGTTTGCAAGGGCCGAATGGGTCAACGCGATGTCGAAGTTTTCGCCTTGGCCATAAGCTTGCAGTAGGAGCAGGTCTCGGCCGTGGTGGGCTGGCCACAGAGGGAACAGGGGTGCAGGGACGAGCGATCTTTTTCCATGATAGTCGTGGGTGTCTTGGTCGTGTGTGACTTCTCAAGGAACCCCCAGTAAAACATCTGCTTGGTGCCAGGCGACTCGGTTTCTAGACGATTTAAAACCTCCTTGTACAGGAGTGTGCGCGCGCCTTGTGCCATTGGACATTCCTCAACAACATAGTCGATCTTATTGAGGACGCAATAGGCTGCTAATTCGCGTTCGGTCAAGCGATATAGAGGCTTCACTTTCTTGGCGAATCCATCGATAGAGGCGGGAAGGCTAGGACCTTGTTTCTCAAGGTATTCGTTCTGCCAGTGCAGCACATTCCCGAGCAGTCGAGCCGCTTCATCATCCAAATTATGTCCCGTCGCCATGACATCGTACCCATGCCGGATTGCAGCATGGTTGAACTGATAGCGTTTGATCGTGCCGCAGGTCGAGCAAGTCGGACGGTGGACCATCATAGCCAGCTCACGAATACCGGCGCCTTCTTCTCGTTCGACCGTATGAACATGGAGCCCCGCACCGTATTCCGCAGCCACGGTCTCGGAAAAATGCATGACTTTTTCTTGTGATGATTCGGAATAACCTCCGATCCCAAGGTTCACATACAGTGCATCCGCCTTATAGCCCAGCTTCAGAAGAATATCCCAGAGAGCCAAGCTGTCTTTGCCACCTGAAACGGCGACAAGGAGACGGTCGTTCTTTTTGAACATCTCTTGAGATCGAATCGCTTTAAGAACTTGGTCATGCACAAAACTGTTAAAGCAATCCTTGCAGAATGCTGCATTGTGGCGTGGTAACTTGAGCACGGCTTTGGTCTTACATCTTGTACAGTTCATCGTTTCGATCATACGGGCGTAGCCGGGGTGATTGCAAACAGCACCATGGTATGAGCAAAATTCTGAGCGATGGATTAGGCTGAGCAGGGTGCTATCGATAATAAAAAATCTCCTGCACAATTGACCTCCAAAGGACGATACGCTATGAGAGTACTGGATATCGTGGGGAGAGAAGGCTAGCGAAAAGCACGGTAAGCGGACAAGGGGCAAAGCGATTTAAGTTTACATAATATCTCTTATCAGACTATGACGTTCGAACTTCTGGGCCGTGTACATAAAGAGCTTTCAATTACCGGACATGCGTTCTACGAAACTATTCTCTCTCTTTCCGAACTGGTCAATCGAAAGGTTCAGATTATTCGTCTACATTGGCAGGCGTCCACTTTGCTCCAGCAAATTGACGACGTCACCGCCAAGGTCGGCCAACAAATCACTGCGCAGGTTTCTGATCGACTGCTGTACCAGAATCACCCCGATTCAATTATCGGTGCGATCGATCAGATGCTTGCCGATGCCATTTCTCGCGTTCAAGAGTTGAAGCAATCGTTGATTGGAGTTGACGCCCAGATTCGTGAGCTCAAAGTCGAAACGGTCCATCAAGACCTACTCTCTCTCCAACGTGATTTGGCGCTTCGTTCGGGAGGTATGGAACGGCTGACCGTCGTTCGAGGCGCTGCAGCGGCTGGACAGCCGCTCAGCGCCCTTCCACGGTATTCCTCCGCATACGTGGCCACGGTATTACGAGGGCCGTTTCTGTTGGCTCCGACTGATGATCTCCTGTTCCGACCCGGCGACATCGTGGTTTTGATCGGCTCTCAAATAGAACTCAATCAACTCGTCTCATGGTTTACCGGCCAACGCCCCATGGCAACGTCGCTCACGAGATCGGCATAAGGCGGTCGCAGTAGGCACATCCGACAGAGATCAGATACAATAACGCTCGATGTCAGCTATCGCATTTCCATCATCACGTGTTGTGCTCTGTTTTGTTGTTATCCTCTTTTCCTCTGCCATAGGTGGCGGCCGGGCTGAGGCATTATCGGCCGACTCACCAGGCATTCGCATGCTGGAAGAGATCCAAGCCGTCATTACCGAACTCGCTGAGCAGACCAAGCCTTCTGTCGTCAACCTGTTTCCCATTCCTAGCGTCGGTAGGCTTCGAGAAGGGCCCGGAGAGCGTACGCCGAATGCGTCGGGCTCCGGTTCGGGCCTGATCGTTGATAGTGAAGGCCATATCGTGACGAACAACCATGTCATCGGCGATGCGACCGAAATTGAAGTACGGTTTTCCGACAAGACGAAGCTCATCGCTCATGTGATCGGTAAAGATGCGGACACCGATTTAGCTGTGCTCAAAGTGACCACCGATCGACCGCTGCCCAGCGCGCGATTCGGTGATTCGGCCGGTGTTAAGGTCGGCCAATGGGTGTTGGCCGTTGGGAATCCGTTCGGGCTGGACCGGACCGTAACGCTTGGAGTCGTGAGCGGCATCGGTCGCGAAAACATCAATCTCTCACGGTACGAAAACTTCATTCAGACTGATGCCTCGATCAACCCTGGAAATTCCGGAGGCCCGCTCTTTAACCTCAGGGGTGAGGTGATCGGCATTAACACGGCGATCATCAATTTTGCCCAAGGCATCGGATTCGCCATTCCCTCGAACATGGCCAAGCAGGTCATCGAACAGCTACTTGCCAAGGGCAAGGTCGTGCGGGGCTGGCTCGGCGTCGGGATTCAGCCGTTGACGGCTGAATTGGCGAAAAAATTCGGAGTTGCCGAAGGTGAAGGGGTACTCGTGAACGACGTTTTCGAGAAAGACCCTGCAGCCTTGGCTGGGATCAAGCCTGGAGATGTCATCGTTCGGATCGACGGTGCCGTCGTGGATTCACCGAATAAGCTGTCTCGTCTCATCGCGACGCTGACTCCGGGCGCGACCTCAAAGATAGAAATAGTCCGGGATCTGAAGCACCTGACGATGGATGTTCCCCTCACCGAGCGGCGCGATACCACCGTCGTTGCATCGATTTCTCAACAAGGGGAGAAGTTAGGAGCCAGACTTGGTCTTGACCTTCAAGACTTGACGGCCACCCTGGCGGAGAAGTTCAAGCTCAGTGAGTCGAAAGGTGTGCTGATTGCAAAGGTTGAACCCAATAGTCTTGCTCAAGCCGAAGGCCTCCGGGAAGGAGACCTCATTAAAGAGGTCAACCGTAGGGAAGTGTTTTCCGTGGGAGACTTTACGTTAGCCATTGCGCGGGCTAGGCATGGCGATACACTGTTGCTCCGCGTGCTTCGGGAAAACCGCGCGTTTTATGTCGTGCTTAAATCCTCCGATTGACGATCTCAGTGAGCCGTGGCGGCTTGTCCTTCCACCTTATGTCGCTCGATGACCCTTGCAGCTAGCTCTCGTGGTACTTCATCATACTGCGTGAAAT
Organism: Nitrospira sp.; assembly: GCA_019636835.1. GTDB lineage: Bacteria > Nitrospirota > Nitrospiria > Nitrospirales > Nitrospiraceae > Nitrospira_D. Next base: position 8,487 of record JAHBWU010000025.1, on the reverse strand, counting down.
CCATGACATAGCTGCCCCGTCCCCCGGTCATGGCGTTGAGGGCCGTCGCGTATCGAAGCAGCTCAGCAAGCGGAACCAACGCTGTGATCTGTTCCGCATGGTCTTGCGCGTTGACGGCCACGATTCGACCTCGTCTGGAGCTCAAGTCTCCCATGACAGCTCCGACCGCGTCGGTCGGCGTGTCGATTTCGACCGTCATGATAGGCTCCAGTAGCACTGGATGCGCTGTCTCTATCGCCTTCTTGAATGCCATCGATCCCGCGATTTTGAACGACATCTCGGATGAATCAACTACATGATAGGATCCGTCATAGACGGCCACCTGCACATCGACGACTGGAAATCCACTCAACGGTCCCTCATGCATGGCCTCGATGACCCCTTTTTCCACGGCAGGAATGAAATTTCGAGGAATCGCGCCTCCGACCACGCGATTCTCAAATATATACCCGTTACCGCGCGGGAGCGGCGCCACTTCAAGCCAGCAATCACCATATTGCCCGTGACCGCCGGTTTGTTTCTTGTACTTGCCCTGTGCCTGTGATTTCGTCTTGAGCGTTTCCCGGTATGGGACCTTCGGCGTATGGAGCATGACATCGGCTCCGAACTTTCGATGAAGTTTCTCAAGGGCCAAATCAATGTGAAATTGTCCCATGCCGCTGAGCACCATCTCCTTAGTTTCGGCATTGCGTGCAAATTCCAGCGTGGGATCTTCCTCGATGAGTTTGTGAAGGCCAAGGCTTACCTTGTCGATGTCCGTCTTGGACTTGCTTTCAATCGCGAACGACAAGATCGGCTTTGGGAGGCTCAGCACGGGATAACAGATGGGAGCATTCTCTTGACACAGCGTATCACCCGTATGCGTATCTTTAAGTTTTCCAATCGCCACGATCTCTCCCCTCTTTGCGGAGTCGATGGCCACATGGCGTTTGCCCAAGACGGTGTAGAAATGGCCGAGCTTCTCCCGTACATGTTTTGAAGCATTCAGCACCGTCGCATCGGCATGAATTGTTCCCGACAAGACACGGCAATAGGACAGCCGACCGATGAATGGGTCTATGATGGTCTTAAAGACATAGGCTGAAAACGGTTCCTGTAGACTCCCTTTCCGCTCACACCCTTCGTGAGTCTCTGGGTTGATACCGTGCCATGGGTGAGCCTCACCATGCTCGGAGGGTGCCGGTAATAAAGTCACAATGGCGTCCAGGAGGGACCAAACCCCGACATTCTGCGTTGCGGATCCGGCATACACGGGAAGAAATTGATTCGTCTGGATGTCGCGACGGAGTCCTTGAAGAAGGTCTTCTTGGTTTAAATCGCCTTGGGTCAAGTAGGTCTCTAACAGGGTTTCTCCGCTCTCCGCGACTGCTTCCACGAGCTGCTTGCGCGCTCCACTGAGAATTTTCTCCAGCTCGTGTGAAATCTGCACGGGTTCCACTTGAGCGGAACCCGGCCCAGACCGTACAGGCTTTTCATGTCGTACATCAATTACACTGTCTAAACTCGCGCCAGCCTTGACCGGAATCGTCATAGGAATTGGAGCACGACCAAGCTGCTGACGGCAGGTCTCCAGTGCGTTCTCGAACGATGCTCCTTCCTTATCAAGCCCATTAACGAACGCCAGACAAGGAAGATCCAACTCTTTGATTCTTCCCCACAATCGTGCCAGCTCCGTCCTCACTCCAATGTTTCCGCCCAGTAGAACGACGACGGCATCGACAGCCTGCAGGGCCGCGAGCGGTTCGCCAAGAAGATCGAGGGCGCCGGGAGGGTCGATCAGATTAATGTTGGTGTGATTCCACGAGAACTGAAGGAGACTGGTACTTGTCGAATTGCGATGACGAAGCTCTTCCGGCTCAAAATCGGAAACGGTGGTACCCTGTGTCACGGAACCAAGCATGGGGATCGCTCCGCCGACATATAATAAGGCCTCACTGAGAGAGGTCTTACCCGCGCCGGCGTTGGATATGATCGCCACATTTCTGATGGGCTCCAGACGGGCTGTTTCCATAGTACGCCCTCCTTGTTGAGTATGGACTTAGACCATTCGCTCCCTCATATTCCTCGGGGCCGTTGTTTCGGTCGACATTATTTCAGGAGGCCTCGCACTCATTTCTCTGTCCTGTCATCCATCCTTCATCGGCAAAACTCACGTACCGACCGTCTCCAATAATCACATGGTCCAGGACGCGGATCCCCAATAGCTGCCCGGCCGTTGCGAGTCGGTCGGTCAATCGCCGATCTTCCGGGCTTGGAGTCGGGTCTCCGCTGGGATGATTGTGAAGAAAAATAACGGCTGCAGCCGATTCACGCACGGCCAGCGCAAAGACCTCACGTGGATGCACGATGCTGAGCGTGAGGCTTCCCTCTGAGACCGTGGCCTCTTTGATCACGATATTTTTTGCGTCCAACAGCACGACCTTGAAAAGTTCATGTTTCACGTCGCGGAGTACAGGGTGAAAATGTTTGAACAGATCCGCGCTTGAGGAAATACGAGTGCCGGTGGACATTGGAACGGCCAGCGACCGTCGCCCTAATGCCAACGCAGCCTTGAGTTGGGCTGCCTTGGCGGGGCCGACGCCAGGGATGGCGCAGAGTTCTTCAATACCGCAGGCCGCCAATCCTCCCAACCCACCTACTCGGTCGAGGAGTTCGATGGCCACTTGCACGGCGGACGAATCACGGCGGCCGGTTCTCAGGAGGATAGCGAGTAGATGGGCATCGGATAGGGCCTCAGATCCCTTTGCCAGAAGACGCTCACGAGGACGTTCAGTCTTTGGCCAGTATGCAATGCCTTTGCTGGATCTGTTACCCGCCATGAAGACCCTCAGATGACAAAAAATTGACGGTCCGAACTCTTTTGTACTGGCAAATAAGGCGAAATTACCGCTCTAAGGCAAATACGTAATTCATAACTCATTGAAATACTGAAATATGACAAATTGGTGCAGCTCTTGCTTAACTTTGCCACCAGCTGTGAACGTAACCACCATGGGAGGGATCAATGGAATGTCCGAAGTGCAAGGGTATGATGATGTTGGAACGCTTCTCTGATTTCTTTCTCGTGTTCTACGCATGGAAATGTATCAATTGCGGCGCCATTATTGACCGTACCATCTCTAACAACCGCAGAAAGAGCCTTGCGGCCCGCGAATCTCAGACCGTCGCGGCTCGATAAATTATATTCGTGCTCGGAGCCAGGGCACGTGCTGAGAGTTTGCTGAGATCTTAGGGCGATCGTGTCTTCTCTGACGTATCAAGAGAACAACGATCGCATTATAGTCTTCCGCAAGAAGACGGTCAAAAGCGTACCGATGATCCTCCCAGACTCAATCGTGGCCCTTACGGTCAACCCTTCTCTCCGCATTTCTTGACCCCTGCAAAAACGCTATGTTAGAGTCTCATACTCACGACGATGTTGTCTGGTATGCGTGTGATCGCCGGTACCCACAGAGGACGTCGACTCTACGGGCCGCGAAAACTCGCTCTTCGTCCAACCTCTGACCGGGTTCGGGAAGCCCTGTTTTCAATTCTCGGTAATCGGCTCACGAGCAGCCGGTTTTTGGATCTCTATGCAGGGACCGGAGCCGTGGGGATCGAAGCCGTCAGTCGCGGTGCTGCGCACGTGACCTCCGTCGAGTCGAATCGGGATGCATTGAAACTGCTGCGGAAAAACCTGGAACTCTGTCATATCGGTGAGGAAATAGCCGTGCTGGGCCAGACTGTCCAACAATTTCTCAGCCGTTCCGAGCAGTGGAACGGTCCTTACGATATCGTCTTTGCTGACCCGCCCTATGCCGAGGCGGCGGGGCTTCCAGCGTTACTCGCTGAGTCGAGGGTGGACGATTTGTTTGCTCTAGATTCACGGCTGGTTATCGAACATGCTGCAAAGACTGCCTTACCCATGTCGCTAGGGTGCACCAGGTTTTTGCGACGATATCGCTATGGTGATACGGCCTTATCCCTCTACTTCCGTTCCCACACCGTGCAGGCATGAAAATCGGCATTTATCCAGGCACCTTTGATCCGATTACACATGGCCACGCCGACATCATCACCCGCAGCCTCCGTGTGTTCGACAAGGTGGTGGTGGCCGTCGCGCCGAATCCCTCTAAACATCCGCTCTTCAATTTGGCTGAACGCCTTGACATGGTAAAACAGGTCATGAAGGATGTAGGACAGGTCGAGGTCACACCGTTCGATGGATTGCTCGTCGATTATGTCGAGCGTTCAGGTGCCCATGCGATTATCCGAGGCTTGCGCGCCATTTCTGACTTTGAGCATGAGTTTCAGATGGCGCTCGTCAACCGAAAACTTGCGAAGATGGTGGAGACCGTGTTCTTGATGCCCAGCGAAGAGTATTCGTATTTGTCCTCGACGATCATCAAAGATGTGGCACAGCATGGGGGGAACCTAGCCGATTTTCTTCATCCGGAAGTCGCTCGGCGTCTACAAGCTCGAATCCGGAGTCTCAAATCATGAAATTGGCAGCACGTGTTGGTCGTATCGCACCTTCCCCGACGCTGGCCATGGCGGCAACCGCCAAGGCCATGGCGGCGCAAGGACTGGACGTCATCGACTTTTCAGCCGGAGAACCGGATTTTGACACGCCGGAGCCGGTGAAAGCCGCAGCAGAAGCGGCCATACGCGAGGGGTTTACCAAGTATACTCCGTCGTCCGGGATTGATGAGTTACGGGGAGCGATTGCCGACAAGCTCCACACGGAACTAGGGCTTCGATATGAAAAGTCTCAAATCCTCGTCTCTTGCGGGGCAAAGCACTCGCTCTACAATTTGGCAGAAGCCCTACTCGAAGAGGGTGACGAGATCATCATTCCGATCCCCTACTGGGTTTCCTATTCGGATCAGGCGCTTCTCAATGATGCGATGCCGGTTCTATTACCGACCAAAGAGGAGGACGGGTACGCAGTCCATGCTCCGGAGTTGGAACGACTCATTACGCCGAGAACTAAAGCCATCATCGTGAACAGCCCGTGTAACCCTACCGGCGCAACTTATGATCAGACGACACTGGAACGGATTGCCTCAGCAGCGATCCGGCATGATCTCCTTGTCATTTCGGACGAGATTTATGAAAAAGTGCTCTATGATGGGGCCACGCACATCAGCATTGCCTCGTTGGGATCGGAGATCGCTGCTCGAACGGTCATTATCAACGGCGTCTCAAAGTCGTATGCCATGACAGGGTGGCGAATCGGATATGCGGCCGGTCCAAAAGATCTGGTGACGGCGATGGCCAACATCCAAAGTCAGAGTACCTCGAATCCCTGCTCGATCTCGCAGAAGGCCGCAGTCGCTGCGTTGCGCCTTGGAGAACCCTTCACCCGCAACATGGTGGAAGAATTTTCCCGTCGCCGAGTCACCATTGTGGAAGGATTGAACAAGATCCCTGGTGTGTCCTGTAGAATGCCGACCGGGGCATTCTATGCGTTCCCCAATATCACAGGTGTGTTGGGGAAACGAGGTCCATCGGGTGTACTGAAGACGCCGAATGACGTGGCGCAGTATCTCTTGCATGAAGCCCGAATCGCCGTCGTCCCGGGTGAACCATTTGGAAGCCAGAGGCATCTCAGGCTGTCCTATGCCACCAGTATGACGAACATTACCAGAGGACTTGAGCGACTGGAGCAGGCCTTCGCGAAGTTGGAGTAAGAGAGCATCGGCTCATCTAGTTCTATTAGTTCTATGCACAGGTAAGAGGGAGGAAAGCGGTGCCGATTTACGAATATCAGTGCGATGGTTGTTCGTATCGTTTCGAAGTGAAGCAGAGCATCAAAGACGATCCGCTCTCCACATGTGAGCGCTGTGGGAAAGCAGTCAGACGGCTGATTTCATCGCCTGGGATCATGTTTAAAGGGAGTGGCTGGTACGTCACCGACTATTCCGATAAACTCAAACCGCCGTCGGGCGCGGGTGGTGAAACCAGTGCGAAGACAGAAGAGAAGAAGGAGACCGCTCCTTCAGCGCCGGCCTCCACAACATCGTCGGCTCCAGCAACGACGTCTGTGGCATCTGCCAGCTCGTCAACATCTCCATCCAATACGACGACGCCCTCCTCGTCACAATAGAGTCGCGGCCCGATTATCGGACACCCCCTGCCTTTGGAGCTGGGCTCTTGTTTACCGGCGCCTTAGGGGAGATTTTAGAGGCAGACCTGGCCTTCATCGTTGGTTTCGTCGGTGTTTTATGAGACGGTGCCTTCGGATTCATCGCCTTCAACGCCCTCGCGCGTACCGCATCCAACTGATTTTGGAGGCTGGTGATCATTCCGGTTTTTTCCCGGCTGATGCGACTTAGTCCATCGACCTGCTCTTGTAGCTCCTGTTTGGTTTTGGACAAGTCGCTGACCTGGGCTTGAAGCTGAATCTTCTCCATGGTCATGGTCTGGGTCTCCGACCGTAATTGTTCGATCTCAGCTTGCAAGGCTGGAGGCCAATAGTCACATCCTACAAGGCCAAGTGTGAGGCTGCAACAAACTACCGTACTGATTACCCACATCGGGTGGCGTATCATGGCCTCTCCCCTTTCATCGGAAATAATCATCACACACCAAGTGTTGTCGTAGCTTATTTCTGCGTCTTTCGCCTATCGCACACACTGAGTGTTCAAGGTTAGGTATTCTAACAGATTGGATGAATCGGCTACGAAGAAGATCGGCTCCGGCTATTTGGATCTAGGCCAACTTAGGTAGGTAGATCTATCTCAGAAACAGACAGGTCAATGTCATTGCCGACATGGTCATTCGAGGATGGGGGACTGTCCTGGTTTATGTCTTGAGAGCCCGGTGCGCGATGTCCGTCCGGAAGTGGCAACCTTCAAAAGAAATCATCTTCACGACTCGATAGGCTTCGCGTTGTGCCTCGGATAACGTCCGCCCTCGACCGAGAACGCCGAGGACGCGGCCGCCAGCTGTGACGATCTCATTCCCCTTCTGTGCTGTTCCCGCATGAAAGACCATCGAGGAATCCGATGAAATGGTTGCCGGGGGGAGTCCAGAGAGCGATACGCCCTGTTGATAAGAACCGGGGTAGCCTCCCGATGCCATCACTACACAGACCGTCGCGTCCGGATGCCATTCAACGGAAAGTTGGTCAAGCCGATGTTCGACCACCGATTCGATGACGTCGAGAAAATCAGTCTTGAGCAAGGGCAGCACAACTTGTGTTTCAGGATCGCCCATGCGAGCGTTGAATTCGAGCACGTATGGCGTTCCATTCACCACCATCAGCCCCGCGTACAACACACCTTGAAATGGCGAACCGAGTCGTGCTATGGCGTCCACCATCGGCTGCAAGACATCATGTAAAACTTTACCTTGAAGATCAGATGTCCCAAGAGGGGCTGGACTATAGGCTCCCATTCCACCGGTATTCAAGCCTGTGTCACCATCACCAACCCGCTTATGATCCTGCGCCGGAGGCATCGGCACCACGGTTCTGCCATCGGTAAAGGCCATGATCGTCAGCTCCTCCCCGTCAAGGAATTCCTCGATCAGCACCTGTTTGCCGGCATGGCCGAACACGGCCTTCTCCATTGAATCCACGATTGCCTGCCTCGCCTGGTCATGAGTGGTCGCAATGATCACGCCTTTTCCTTGAGCCAGCCCGTCCGCTTTGATCACGACCGGTACCTTCTGCTGCTCGACATAGGCCAGTGCGTCCGCGATCTTTTCGAAACTCTTGGCTTGAGCCGTCCGGATCTTCGCTTGTGCCATGACCTCCTTCGAGAAGATCTTGCTGGCTTCCAAACGAGCGGCACTCCTGGTCGGCCCAAAAACTCTGAGCCGGGCTTTGCGGAATTCGTCAACGATGCCCAATGCCAGAGGCGCTTCAGGTCCGATCACCGTCACATCAATCTTTTCTTGGAGAGCGAAGTCTCTTAGACCAGCAACATCGTCCGATCGAATCGGGATGCAGGTCGCTGATGAAGCAATGCCCGCATTGCCCGGGGCGCAATAAAGTATGGGCTTGCGAGGACTCTGCGCGAGCTTCCACACCATCGCATGCTCACGCCCCCCACTGCCGACCACAAGGATTTTCACAGGTCTACCTTTCTCGATCGGGTTCTGTCTGGTAGGAGAAATCTTGGCTGAAGTCACGAGGAGGCAGTTGAAATCAGGTTGCGGTCAAGGCTGAACTCGAATCAAATCCAAAGACTCTTTTGAGTTAACCTCAACCGCAGCCTTCTCCGACTAATGTCTAAAGTGGCGCATGCCCGTCAGAATCATCGCCATCCCATGTTCATCCGCGGCTTTGACGACTTCTGCATCCCGGATCGATCCTCCGGGTTGAATGACGGCCGTAATACCGACTTCGGCTGCGGCATCGAGGCCATCGCGGAACGGAAAGAAGGCGTCTGAAGCCATGACACAACCTTTGACCGGCATTTGCGCTTTCATGGCCGCCAACTTCACGGAATCCACCCGGCTCATCTGTCCTGCCCCGATGCCGACGGTCTGGCCAGGCTT
>JAHBWU010000024.1 GCA_019636835.1 Nitrospira sp. | reverse complement strand
CTAATTGCTCGCTTGGTTACCGGCCGCTGCGGCACCAGACTGATACACCATCACGGCTCCAGGATTCGTCCCGACAGCCACGTGCTGTTTGATCTGATTATCTGCGGCATTGATGATGGACACGGAACCAGGAGCCCCATTGTTCGACACAACAACGAATTTGGCTTCACCCGCTCCCTGCGCCAACACATCCATGCTGTGCCGCCCCGTCTGCAACAACTGAATTTCTCCGTTTGGAAGAAGCGTCAGAGCCGGAGTCGCCTCGCTGAGAGTCGATGCATCAAACGCAAAGAGGCGATCTTTCTTCGTCACGGTCGCCTCAGCTGAATTACCGACCAAGAAGTAGAATCGCTTTCCATCAGGAGAGAACTTGAATGACGACCCCCCTGTGAGAAATGCTCCGTTCGATGCCCCATCCAGTTCCGGAGTGTTCAAGTCCACTACGACCGGGTTCGTGGCACTGAGATCGATCACTCCAAGCTTAATCGCCTGCGGCTGCGGAGCCTTTGTCTCACCACGCAGCAGGAGATATCTCCCGTCCGGAGAAATTCCATACCCTGTATATGGAGTTCCTGCGAGGTCGAATGTCTTGGTAATCGCCAAGGAGGCAGGATCGACCTCTGCGATTTGTCCGTACCCCTCTTGAATACTGTACACTTTCTTGGTCAGCTTGGACCAACGAATCCCATGGGGCCCGGAGCGATTCGGTGTGAACGGAGTCGTCAACGAAGTGAGTGACTCATCATTACAGGGGGTCGTTTCCTTGGTTGAATTGCACAAATCAATGCGCGCGATCATCTTGAGGTAATCCGCCGATGACTCCTCGTCATCGATCACAGCGATTTCACCGCCGACTTCGCTCGACACAAACGCACGCTTCGGCACTCCAGCTCCAGAAGAAAACGCTGTCACCTTGTGACCGTCGGCTAACACACAGATCGTCCGCAATACAGTGGGGGGCGTTGCACCCGGCCCGAGATGGGAATTGTGCATGACGGTCACCGATCCACCTGTTTGAGTACCGCAGTTCACCAAATCGTCACCGGATGTCGTGGTACCAGCAGCATTGTCACCATCGTTCATTGTCCATATGACTTCTCCATCATTCGTATCTCGGTAAATATGGACTGGTCGCGTGCCGGCGGGCAGATTCACCTCATGGATAGGAGTTGCTCCCGTCAAGGGATCGATCGTTGCAACTTTGTTGGCAGCCGTAAGATTGACGAAGACCCAATCTCCCTCAGAAAACTGCATATCTCCCAAAGCCACGTTCTCAAATTTCGCCGCGTCGATCGTGTTGACCACCACGTTTCCGGAATCTCCGTTCAGCCCAACACTTGTCAGCGTCTTGTCGCCCGTATTATTCACGAATGCCAGCGGGCCGCTGAAACCAGCGCTGCCGCCCGGCGCCGGCGTTCCGACGATAGGGGTGGACTCGCCTGAGTTACAGGCGGCGAGGCTGATCAGCGCGAGTCCTAACACGCCCGTTGTGACACAAGATACATAGCTTCGTCTCTTCATGGCTTCCATGGACCGTTCCTTCCTCGTGAGTTGTCGTCTTCTATAATTATTGAGGGAAACCCAGCCGGCTCCCTCAGTGAAATAGTCTATGCGATCTGAAGAATAACCCGTGGTGGGCCACGAGGCGGGAATTCCCCGTCAGGGCCGGCATCCCGCAGAGGAATGTCGCCGAGGCTCCAGACGCGACTCACGAGACCATCTGCTGAGATTTCGCCTTGTCCACCGCAGCCCTGAATATCGAGACCGCCACAGTGCCACGCACAGTGATTGTGGTTGTGTTGCGCATCGTGCGTTTGTCCTTGCGGGCAATGCGGCTGAGTCCATTGCGGTGTGAGATTGCCTTGTGTGATGGACAGTGAACCGGCAAGCCAAAAAACCGCACAGCACCCCGCTAGAGCACGAGCGAGCGACGCCCTATATCTCCTAACCAACATTTTGAATCGGTGCTCCATCATCGACTCGACACTGTGTGACTTCGCCCCTACGATGATCCGCCGAACAACTGAAACGACTTGGTCATTCCAAAGATGTAACTGATCTGTTGCTCCAAATTGCCGTTGAAGTCCCGATGGATCGGGATTTGGGCGATGAAATAGAACGAGGCAAAGTTAAACGCGTTTACCATAATCCCTGGTGAATACGCGGCATAGGTCGAGCCGGTGGTCGGCACCGACCGAAACTTGACCACTGGATCGAGCAAGATCGACGAGCTGGTGGCTGGGTTGAATTGGAAGAGCGCCGCATCCATGGCATCGTTCTGCATCCATCGGAAATTGAACTGCTGCATCAGCACCAACCAGGGAGTTTGTTCGAGCGGAATAATATTGGCTCCTAAACTGACGTTGACTTCGTCGCCGAACTGATAGCCATCGCTGTTCTTGAACGTGTGCCGATAACTTGCCGAGGCAAACTGATTCAGCCGATGGGGGATCAGTTCATAGGTCTGATAGATCATCGGGACGACTCCGAAATTGCCTCGACCGATTTGCAGTGTCGATTCAGCCAAGGTAGTTCCCTGAGCAAACCGGCCATAGCTGCCTGTCGGAAAATCGACACCCACTCCCAACACGACCATACTTCTCAAGGTGGGCAGCACGTTGTACTTCAGCGTCGCGCGAATATCGCCGAGCCCTCTCTCGCTGTAGGGCACCGGTGTCAGGCCGCCGATCTGCGCATTCGCCTCCACATGCTTGTATGGGATCGCCACTTGTATACCCAAGCGTTCAGTCAGGCCATAGTTCAGATCCAGGGTCGCGGTGCGCGTCGTGGTTTCGATGCTGTTCACGTTCAAATTCGCCAAGGTGAGTGACCGCTCGCCTTGATTGGCAAAGGGGATACGTCCACCTTCGCCTGGAGGTGCTTCCATCGGCGTGTAGTTGTAAATGGCGTTCACGGTCAACAGACCTTTCATCGGTACTTGTTGTTGAGACCCGATCACCACAAAACAACTGACCGACCCACAAGAGGCCTGGGCAGCCGATGACCAGAACATCGAAAGGATCATCCCAACTACACCACCAAACGTGATCACGGAACACCAGATCCTGCGCACCATGATTCCAAACTCTTTCTGTGTTGTGACACGACGGAACCCGCACATCGGGTCCTGACGTGAGACACGGATTGTTAAGAATGCTGTCGACTGTTGGGTTATGCGAGAAGACGAGGAGGTCCGCGGAAGAAGTACGGGAGCGAGACAGCAGTGTCGACTACGTCAGAAGAAGGAATACTGATCCATTCAAGGAGCTGAAGTTCTGAAGCGAATGGAACGGCGAAGGACTCGATCCCCACCCCACCGGCACACAACCATGCGCAGAGACCGGATGAGTGGGTACCGGCTTGATGGTGGGCATGATGTTCGGCATGGCTGACGCTGGGGGCAGCCATGAACCCATTCACCAGTACGACGCAGAACAACAAGGCCCAAACAAATGCGGGTCGTTTCACGTCATCTGTCCTAATCATTCCCCTGCTGTAGGGATGCAGCCTTCACCGCGTCAGGTTTTTGGATACGTGCCACGGTGTCGAGAATTACTTGCTCCGTCAACAGGCCGCCTTTGATGTACTCGCGAACGACGCCTTTTCCATCGATAAAGACGCTGACAGGCAACCCAAAGACTCCGAACTGGTTCGCGACTTTGTTGTCCCGATCCATGAGCACTGGAAACGTATGGCCGTATTGCGTGATGTGCTCGCGCACCTTGGTCTCATTCTCCAATTCGTTGATCGCCAGCACCACGAATCCCTTTCCAAGAAGTTTATCGTACGTGGCCTGCATCGCCGGCATTTCTGTCGTGCAGGGCTTACACCACGTGGCCCAGAAGTTTACCAACACGACGTTGCCGCGATACTGACTCAAGCTCTGCTCCTTACCCGACAGATCGGTTAAATGAAAGTCCTCTGCGGTAGTCCCTACAGCAGGGACTCGCGAACCCATTGCCCATGCCAACTCACCGCCGAGGATCAGCATGAAGCCAATGATTAGGACTGTCCGCGAGGTTCTATTTTTGACCTGATTCATGCCTCTTGCTCTCCAAAGCACAGCACACTTCACTTTAAGTTATCTTACTTTGCTTGATACATTCACGAACCTCGCCAAGTATTCCCGTCTCTATACTGCACACCAGATGACTTGTCTACCGATGCTTGCTTACCGATGCTACACTTAGTCACACAATCGTCGTTATCACTACCTGGCTCGCTAAAACGTGCTGAACGAGCCGCTCTCATTGCTTTCAATTAAGTCAACAATGGACTGGCGGAAGATTCGTAAACTCCCTTTGCCGATCTTCGTGCCGCGCAATCGCCCTTCGTCGACCCATCGATAAATGGTCCAACGACTGACCGACAGCAGCTCCGCTGCTTCGCCTACTCGTACCAGCGTCCTTTCCATGGTGTTCGTCACGGTTCGACTCGCATCTTCAGTCAGAGGCATTGGACGGTCTCCTTTTCGAGATTCCGACTTGATTCATCTCCGTAGAGGAGCGGAGTGCATCGCAGTCACCCTCTCAGTTCGCCGAACCGGCAGTCAGGCGCTAGACAGAGTCTCACTCACCGTGCCGAGAATCTGATGGACCCATTATCTCGCTTTTCTGTTAAAAAGCGCGGGCTGGAGGCCAAGGGAGGTGCGCCTCCACCCCGCGCTGGTCCGAGAGAGGAGGCAGCCAAACTCGGACCGATCACTGTTTTCTCCGTCCTAAGTGAGCAAGTGATCGATACATCGCTCACAACATTTTGCTAAAAAAGTCCTAATGTCACCCCTCCATAAATCGCTCGTCCATAGCCGGCAAAAAAGATCTGTTGACTTGCGGCATCAGCATGCGCTTCACCGGTAATCACGGTTCCAGAAGCGGCGTACTTCGTATCTGCAACGTTGTCGACCTCGACAAACAGTTTGGCAAATCGGAACCATGAAGATTTTGAGAGTTCGATATTCTTGTGCACATTGACGTTTCCAATCACGTAAGAGGGAAATCCGAACGTATTATTGTTGTTCAAGAAATAGCTGTTCGAGTAATTCCCTTCAACCCAGGCCCCCCATCCCGTCGCCGCATGATAGTATTCCAGTTTGCCGTTCAGGATGTCGGTCGGCACATTGGGCACCTGCTTTCCGTCCCGGACAATGAAACCGGCAGCAGTTCGATCGCTAAAGTTGATGTATTCCGAATCGATGTGCGTGTAAGCGCCGGATACCCGCAAACCTGACACCGGCCGCCAATCGGCGAATACTTCGACCCCACGGTATCTGGAGGAGTCCGCATTGATAGATGCAACGTTACCCGTTGAGATAGTCTGTTGGATTATTTCGTCCTTGTAAAAGGTATAGAAACCAGCCACATGCACGAGCAAAGTCGGATGCAGCCTCATCTCCGTGCCGATTTCCAAATTTAGGTTCTTCTGTGGCTTCAGGCTGAAGTTGGTTCCAGGCGTTCCATCAACGGGATTTCGTAGAAGGTTAGCGAATTGCGGGATGCCATATCCCGCCGAAGCTCGAATCCAATGACGACGGTCTGGTGATGGCTTCCAGGTTATCGACCCCTCCGGCGCCCAGTTGGAGAAGGTACGGTTGGCGCTGGCCCGCGTGGCGAGTGCGCCGGTTACCGGATCGTAGTTCGTGGCATGCACGCTGAGACGGGACTGTTCGAAGCCGAGCCCGACCGCTAAGATCCAGTTCGGGTAAAATTCCAATTCCTCCCGGATGCGCCCGCCGATGTTGAAAATAGTTCCTCGGCTGTTCTGAATCAATGTCCCTTTGGTCCCGAAGCCATCCGCAAGATTCTGGAAGGAGTTGCCCTTTTGTTCCAGCTGATTGACAAAGAAGCCGACATAGCTTCGGAGGGGCAGAGTTCCCAACCGGCCATCGTGTCGCAAATCGGCATAGCTCTTGTAATTCGGGTTGGTGTTTTCGCCAATCTGCGCAAATGACTGTTGGATGTCTTTGACGTCGTAGTCGGCTTCCACCGTCAAGACGGTATTCGCGTCGATCTGTCGCTCATAGATCCCGCCGACGATCGTGCGCCGATCAACCCGACTTTGATTAAACAAGAGAGCATTGGTGCCGGCCTGCCGCTCGTCGGCGAAAAACTGGCTTTGGCTGAGCCTAGTCGGCACTTTGGTATTGAGCCAGTTCGTGATGGCCTTGAAATAAAAATTTTGTCGATCATCGATCTTATAGCGAGCATTGAAGTTGATAGTCTGCGTGTTGTAATTGCTGTGCCGGATATAGCCGTCTTCCGCCACATGGCTGCCGAACATTGAAATGTCGAACTTCTCCGTTTCTTGACCGATGGCAACGCCGTACTTCTGATATCCAAACGACCCTCCTGAAAAGAAGGTTTCCAGCCCGCGAATATCGCTGCCGCGTCTGGTTCGGAAGTGCACCATTCCACCCAACGCGTAATTGTCGTACAAGGAAGATGACGCGCCTCGAATGACTTCGACGCTGCGCATAAACCAAGGGTCATGAATGTCAAGCCGTGAGAGACCGTCGGATTGGGTCTGGATGAATCCGTCTTCGTACACCTTGATGTCTCGAATCGCGAAGGTCGTCTTGGCACCCTGTCCGCGAATCATGATGCTGAAATCGCGAGGCCCATTGGCTTGCCGCAACACGACGCCGGGAAGCGATTCCATCGATTCCTTCATGGTCCTGGTCGGCTGCGATTCTGTTTCTGATGGGACCGTCGCCGACAGCGACATTCCTTCCGGACGTTTTTGAAGACGCTTGCTGACAATGCTCATGTCGGCCAGATCGAAATCCGGTTTTGCCTCCGATGTAGCTTCAGTTGCAGCCTCCGGCGAGGCCGACTCAGCGTTCTCCTTAATAATCGTCGGACGTTCCGCTTCAGGCTTCTCGCTCTCTTTCTTCTGCTGCAACTCATCCAGTTCCTGCAGAATATTCTTCAGTTGATCGCGCAACGCTCTCTCTCGCGGCGACGTGGATGGATCAGAAGAAGGCGCATCCTGCGCAAGCACTTTGCCGCTCCCAACCGCACACATCACAAACATACCTACAGCAATCGCATAACCCCATCGAGAACCACCTGCCGGTTCAGACATGATTGCCCACTCCTCGCTCAAGCAGATTATTGAAGGACACGGTGCGACGCACAGCCTTCTTGGGCTGCCAACGCCGGTAACCGCATAAGACCCGCTCCGGATTTAGAAAAGGATCACCGAGGGGGAGCCCGAGAACGAGAAACAGCGGAAATGAAATGGAGTTGTGGGGCTGCACCAACCAACCGCTGCATCGCCACTACGATAAAGAACGCCGGAAGAGGTACGGTGACGTGGATGCTGACCGTCGGGTTAACCTGACAAATCCAGGCACAGAGCGTGGAGTGAGCGGCATGAGACGGAGGGTGGTGCGCATGGACAGGCCCCTCTGCCTGCGCGAAGAGACAACCTGCCGCACCGATCGCGAGAGCGGTGTAGAGCGCGACCATCCCGACTGCAACGAGCGCAATCCTGCGTTTCATTTCGTTTCTTCGAGAATGTGGCGTACCAACGCCACCGACTCTTCACTGTCCCAAGCCCTGGGACCGACCGCACGACCGACGGCACGACCGTCCGGCCGAATGAGCACCGTTGTCGGCAAGCCGCGCACCATAAACGTCCTCGACACGTCTTCGCTCTCGTCAAACAGTACAGGCAGATGAATCCCCAGATAATCCAGAAACTGCTTGATGCCGCGTGGATGCATGTCCGTCGTAATCGTGATGACTTGGAACCGCGCCGAATCGAACTGCGTTTGCAGTTTGGCCAACGACGGCATTTCCTCTTTACAAGGCCCACACCAGGTCGCCCAAAAATTGAGCAACACGACCTTCCCGGCCAACTCGTTGGAGCGAACAGTTCCACCGTCGAGCGCTTTCAGGTCAAATGGCGCGATCGGAACAGCCGCCGCGACTCGAGTGACGCGCAGCGCGGCGAACGGATCGCTCACCGAGGTTGCAGCACGGGCTACGTATCCGCCGACACCGATGGTAATGGCGCATCCGGTGAGCAGCAGGGCGATCAGTAACCGACCGGTTTTACGGCTCATGGTCTTCGGCCTCCCTAAGCGCGAGTTCCGTACTGGGAAACTGCATGGTTTGGATGACCAGGCGATGAGCCGGCATCGCATGCTCCTTCCAGCCCATCACGACCGTTCCCTGCTGATTGACTGCCACCGCCGGCGTCTGTCCGTTCTTCTCGTTCAGTTTGATCGGCTCGTTGAACGACCGGCCGCGATCGAGAGAATAGCTGACCACGACTTCTCGACGGACAGGTGATTGCTCTTCCCAGATCACGGCAATCCTCCCTGCCGGATCGACTGCCATTTGCGGGTGGTCCGGGAAGGTCCCCTTCGACCGGTTCAGTTGTTTTTTGGCGGAAAATGTCTTCCCCTGGTCATCGGAGTAGGCCAAGTAGATTGCGGGCGTCTCATCCGCGCCCTCCGTGTACCAGACGACATACAGTCGCCCTCGCTGATCGACCCCGAGGGACGCCGGACGATGCGGACAGGCGGGATAGACCCACCGATCGTTGCCCACGACAACCGATGTGGAAAAAGTCTCGCCGTGATCCATCGATCGAGACACCACAGTCTCGCGAATGTTGCCGTCGAAAATCTTTCGCCATGCGACATAGACGACGCCGTCGGCTGACGTCGCGACGGCTGTCCTACAGCAAACACAGGTATTATCGTCGATCTTAAAATTCTTTGCGATCGTGCGGCCATGATCGACCGATCTGGCCACGAACGTGCCTGGTTCTTTCCGGCCTTCTCGGCCGTCGATCCATGCCATATGCAGAGTTCCGTCCGGAGCGGCCTGAATCGAATCGAACGTATGCTGGATAACTTGCCCGTCGTCATTCACCAAGATGGACGGAGCAAATGTTCGCCCTCCATCGGTGGACTTGCTGAGCCTCAGCTCACCGGAAAACGGCTTATCCGGGGTGATCTTCGGATGAGTCTGCGACCAGGTGACAAAGACCTCATTCCCATGGACTGCTAAAGCTGGAGACTCCTGACGATAATAGACATCCTCGGTTGGGCGATTGACAGGAACGGAGGTTCCGAGCGCCTCATTTGGCTTTTCGGATTTTGCAAAGAAAATGGTGCGCGTGTCCTTGTCCTCTTCTACCCAGGTAGCTGAAACGATACCCCGCTCATCAATCTGCACCGACGGCCCGACCACGCCCTTCACCTGATGCACTGTCATCCACTTCGGGCCCATGGTTGTGACCGACTCGGGGCTTTCAGCCCATACCGGCAACGACACCAGTAATGACAGCACCCCGACAAGTCCGGCAGTGTGCCCTCGCATCGATGAACCTTCCCGTCTCTGCATCTGTTCATGTCCTGACAACATTCAATATCCCTCGTGGCTCAGTTGGCCAAGCTGTACACAATCGGAAGACTTACCACGATCATTGGCTTTCCGATGGCATGTTTCATGTGGAGCGGGCACGCAAGTTTCACCGCCTCCATCGCCGCCGTGTCGAGTACGCTATGTCCAGAACTTTTCTGGACGGATACGTCGGCCAACTGTCCATCAGATCGGATGATGGCTTTCAAAATCACTTTCCCCTCTTGGCCGTTCATACGAGCAGAATTCGGATAGCGTTTGAGCTCGGCAACCCGCCGCCAGAGCGATTCACCTACCCATCGATTATCCAGCTTCACGTCTGAACCCGGCGCTGCAACCTTCGCCACTTGCATCGGAGCATCATCCATGCTGTTTTCTTGCGGCAAAGATTGCGGTGTCTCTTGTGGAGTAGAGGCTTCATGTGACGCGGCAGCAACAGGAACATCGGTTGTCGGCTCAACCGGTTTGATCGGAGTGGCAACGGCAACCGACTCGGCCATTGGCTCAATCGGCTCTTCACGGGGATGAAGAGGCTCAACCTTCTGTTCGATCGATTGTACCGGTTCGATCGTCGTTGGAGGCGGTTCGACTTTCTGCTCTAACGGCTTCACCGCCTGATATGTCTCAGGCACTCGTTTCGTCCGTGACGGAGGCGCGACTCTCGCCGGCGGTTGTTCCGGTGTCACGACTGATTGGACTTGTTCAGACCGGGATTCAGACTTCGCCGCCTCCACTAAGGCCACCTCCCACTTGAACACATCCTCAGGCAAAATGGGCTTAACCTGTGTGGCAAACGCAAGCGCGAGGCCGACGACCGCTCCATGCAGGGTCAGCGAGATGCCCCAGGCTGGGAAAAATAATCGGTTGTCATCTGCCGATATCATGGTGTTTTGCGACCTCCTAACTGTCGGCAAACAGTCCTTAAGTGCCCTTATTGCATCACCCGCTCTTGAAAAATGCGGGACGTCGATCAAACAAATAAGATGTGCCTGCCCCCCGCGCTGGTTCGCGACGGAGGCAGCCGCCCGGACAAAATACATAATCACAAAACAAGCAATACGGTGATTATTATGATGGGAACAATGGAGGGGCGCGGCTAGAAGAGATGGAAGATGGCTCAGAACTAATCTCGATCGAATGAGGGATCGGAAGAAAAGCTACGGGGCTACGTTCGGCACGAATCAAAACGACATCACTGTCTAGAACCGTTCCGGCAGCACACATCCAGGAGCAGAGTACTGTCCCGTGTGTCGCTGCTTGATGTTGAGCGTGGTGTCCGGCATGTTCCGCGGATTGTGCCTGCGCGATTCCGCTGACAGCAAGGATACAGAGTACAAGTGAAATGGAAAGGAACTTGCGGAAAGTGTTATCCATCGGAGGTCCTGCTCACAATAACTGTAGCACAGTCAGTCTAATGCACCCGATGCTACAGATGCAACAGAGGGTGAATAGTAGGTGGCCAAGACAACGTCTGTCAAGACGCCCCGAGGTCGTTGAAGGATCGAGTAGGATTCATCGAAGAGATGCTGTATACTGCACGATCTATTTTATTAAACAGCATCGTCATCGACACAACATGTACATGTCTATATGGTCACGCAAGTACTCAATCTGATCTTCGGCAGTAAAAACGACCGTGAAATCAAGACCCTGCGACCGATCGTGGAGCAGATCAACGGCTTGGAGGCTGGACTCACACCACTCTCCGATCAAGCCCTTGTCGACAAAACTCAAGATTTCAAGAAGCGGCTTGAAGCAGGTCAGACACTAGACGACATCTTGCCCGAAGCGTTTGCCGTGTGCCGGGAAGTGTCGCGCCGCAAGCTCAACATGCGGCATTTCGACGTGCAACTGATCGGCGGCATGATTCTCCACCGTGGCCGCATCGCCGAAATGAAAACCGGCGAAGGGAAGACCTTGGTGGCGACGCTCCCGATCTACCTGAATGCGCTCGAAGGCAAGGGAGTCCATCTCGTCACCGTCAACGATTATCTCGCCAAGCGTGACGCCCAATGGATGAGCCAGCTCTACCATGCGTTGGGCCTGTCCACGGGAATCATTCAACATGACGCGTCGTTCATCTATGACCCAACCTACGATGCGTCCGATAAACGACTGCAACACCTTCGTCCCTGCACAAGACCTGAGGCGTATCGAGCCGACATTACGTACGGCACGAACAACGAATATGGGTTCGACTATCTCCGTGACAACCTCGTCGTCACCGATTTGAATCAATGTGTGCAGCGCGAATTGAACTTCGCCATCGTTGACGAAGTGGACAGCATTTTGATCGATGAAGCGCGGACGCCGTTGATCATCTCGGGCCCCACGGACCAGACCACAGACCTCTATTACCGAATCAACGCGATCATTCCGCAACTCAAAGCTGAAGACTACACCATCGAAGAAAAGACCAAGACCGCCGCCCTCACCGAAGACGGCAACGCGCGCGTTGAAAAACTGCTCGGTGTCGACAATTTGTACGATCCGGCCCACATGGACCTGGTCCATCACGTCGTGAAAGCCTTGCAAGCCTACACACTCTATAAACGAGACGTGGACTACGTCGTGAAGGACGGCGAAGTCATCATCGTGGACGAATTTACCGGCCGCTTAATGCCTGGCCGGCGGTGGAGCGACGGGCTCCATCAAGCCGTCGAGGCCAAAGAGGGCGTGAAGATCGCCAACGAAAATCAGACGCTTGCGTCGGTGACCTTTCAAAACTATTTCCGCATGTACAAGAAACTCAGCGGCATGACCGGTACCGCGGACACGGAAGCAGCCGAATTCGCCAAGATCTATAACCTCGACGTCAACGTCGTGCCGACCAATCGTCAAATGATTCGGCTGGATTATGCCGATGTCGTGTATCGGACGGAGAAAGAAAAGTTCGCGGCGATCGTCGAGGACATTAAAGAATGCCACGAGCGTGGCCAACCGGTGCTGGTCGGAACCATTTCGATCGAAAAGTCGGAGAAACTCGCCGGGCTGTTGAATCGCAACGGCGTGAAGCACAATGTCCTCAACGCCAAGCAGCACGAACGTGAAGCCGAAATCGTCGCGCAAGCCGGACGCAAGGGCGCGGTCACGATCGCCACGAACATGGCGGGACGCGGAACCGATATTCTATTAGGCGGCAACCCCGACTTCATGTACAAACAGGTGCTCTATCGGGAAGAGAACCTCCCGGAAGACCGCAAGCTCGAAATCTATGAAGGCATTCGATCCGATTGCGACAAGGACAAGCAAGAGGTCGTCGCTCTCGGCGGACTTCATATCCTCGGCACGGAGCGGCACGAAAGCCGCCGCATCGACAACCAGCTTCGAGGCCGGGCCGGCCGCCAGGGCGATCCAGGAACGTCGAGATTCTACCTGTCGTTGGAAGACGACCTGATGCGGATCTTCGCTTCGGAACGCGTGTCACAGCTGATGCTCAAGCTGGGCATGGAGGAAGGCGTCCCCATCGAACACGGGATGGTGACTCGCGCGATCGCGAACGCGCAAAAGAAAGTCGAGGCGCATAACTTCGAAATCCGCAAACAACTGCTCGAATACGACGACGTCATGAACAAGCAGCGCGAAGTGATCTATCGACACCGTCGGGCCGTGCTGAACGGAGACAACCTCACCAACGACCTTCACGACATGATGGACGGTTCCGTGGACTCCTCCCTCAATGTGTATTGTCCCCCCGATCAATACCCGGAAGAATGGGACGTCAAAGGTTTAACTGAGGTCATGCAGAGTCAGTTCGGCTTGGATGCCACCCAGGGCAAGCAGGACGGGGGAGACTCGCTGCGCGACGTTGGACGCGACGCGTTGCTGGAAGACCTTCGAGCCCACGTGCGGGATGCCTATGCCAAAAAGGAACAAGAACTGGGGACGGACCTCCTACGCTTTCTTGAGAAGACCTTCATGCTCCAGGTGATCGATCATCATTGGAAGGATCACTTGCTTGGGATGGACCACCTGCGCGACGGCATCGGTCTCCGCGGCTACGGACAGAAAGATCCGTTGATTGAGTATAAACGTGAGGGGTTTGACCTCTTCGCCGGCATGATGGAACGGATCAAATCCGATACGCTTGATCGGCTGTTCCATGTGCAAGCAGTCCGCCACGAAGGAGAACAACCGGCGCCTCCATCGCAACCGGTCATCTCACGTCCACAGCCCAAGCTCACCTTGAATCGTGGTGACGAGCCGGTGGCTGCGCCGGCTCCGGCCCATCGTGCCGACAACAAGGTCGGCCGCAATGATCCCTGCCCCTGCGGCAGCGGAAAGAAATACAAGAAGTGCCACGGGGCGTGAGAGGGGAAGGATCGGGTGTGGGAATGGACCTTCAGTTCCGGCATGACGTGATCTGCACCCACTGCTACTAAACCGCTTCGACTTTTCCAAGCACGCCTATGATGCTGCGTCGAGGCGTCGCAATGCCGGCGTGCCCGGCCATTTACCCCATAGTCATAGAGTATGGGCGCATGCCTAGCACTGAAGCTCCAACTCCCACACCCGCGTCTAGAAAAAGAAAGTAAGGTAAAGCCAAGAAGGATTCAGAAAGTCAGTTTCCGCCGACGCCGAAGATCCCACTCGATTACCAAGCAAAGGGAATAGAGAGGAAGAAGGACTGCGATGTGTAGCTCCCAACTGTGCGTAAGACGAGAATGGTCGAATTGCTGAGAGGGAGAGGCAGGCACGATGATTCCGGCTCTATTTCCTCCTGATCTCGCCTTGACTTAACGCTCTTCCGAAGGCTACTCTACTTCCCCTTTGATACCCAGCGATGGGCAGGCGCTGCCCATAGGGTAGGGGTGTCGCTTTTTTCCGACTTTGGATGGTGAATTGGAGCTTTCCGTGAGCACAGGGCATCCGGAACTCGTTGCTGCCATTGCCTCTGAGATCGCCGATTCCGGCCCGATTCCGTTTGTTCGTTTCATGGAATTGGCCCTCTATCACCCGCAATTCGGCTATTACATGCGTAGCCCTGAATCACCGCAAGAACGGATCGGCTGGCGAGGTGATTTTTACACGAGTTCGGATGTCCATCCTATCCTTGGGCAAGCCCTGGCTAAACAAGCCGAGCAGATGTACCGATTACTCGGCCAACCCCATTCCTTTACCATCGTTGAAATGGGGCCCGGCAAAGGCTTGCTCGCGAAGCACATCCTGACGACATGCGCGCATCGCTATCGTTCATTTTTTCAGCATCTTCGGTATGTCCTGGTAGATCGAAGTCCAGCCATGCGCGAATTGCAGCGCAAGAACCTGGCCACTTGGCTGGACCGAGCAGGCCTACTGACATGGGTGGACGATCTTGCGAATGTGGACCCTCACAGTCTGACCGGTTTGTTCTTCAGCAATGAACTCGTGGACTCGTTTCCGGTCCACCGCGTTCAGGTCACGGCAAATGGAATCGAGGAACTCTGGGTGGACTGTCGAGACGGGAGGTTCGTTGAATGTCTGATGCCGTTGTCGTCGGACACGCTGGCGCATCGTCTTCGCCCGGTGAGCGCCGATTGGCCGGAAGGCTATCGAACCGAGATCAACCTCCGAGCATCGGAATGGATGAAGCAAGTCGCACAGCATCTGAATCGTGGATTCGTGCTCACCATCGATTATGGCCACACGGCACAGGACCTCTATCGGTCCGACCGAAAACACGGCACCTTTCTTTGTTACTTCCGACAATCCATAAACGAAGAACCGTTCCTGCGCGTGGGCGAGCAGGACATGACCGCCCATGTCGATTTTTCGAGCTTGGCGGCGGCCGGTGAAAGCCACACACTCCAGACGACGGGCTTCACGAACCAGATGAGTTTTCTCATGGGACTCGGCATTGAACAGATGATAGCGGAGTTGGAACAGGACAGTCCGCAGTTCAAAGCGGCGATTCATCTGCTGAAACCGAACGGCATGGGCACGACGTTCAAGGTCCTCATCCAACACAAGGGAATCCAGCAGCCTGACCTCGACGGCTTGCAGTACAAACCGTTCTTTGGTTCGGCACTCACAACGCAATCAGCCGCGTGAGGAATTTCGCATGACGGCAGCATCGACGTTCGGCAAGGTGTTCTGAGGTCTGTATGGGCGACACAGCCGTTCCGGGAAACTATATCCCAATCCTCATCTTTATCGGGGTGGGGATTGCGCTCGGTACATTGACTCTCTTGCTTGGAAAGTTCGTCCGTCCCAATCAACCCTATCGGGCAAAATTAGCCCCATATGAAAGCGGCAGCCCGCTCTTTCAGGACGCGCGCGTACAGTTTCCGATGCGGTATTACATCATCGCGATGTTGTTCGTGATTTTCGACATCGAAGTGGTCTTTCTCTACCCATGGGCGGTTGCATTCACCAGTCTTGGGCTGGTTGGATTAATAGAGATGATCCTGTTCATCGCCATCCTCGTGGTCGGGTTCTGGTACGCATGGAAAAAAGGAGCGCTCGAATGGGACTGAGCGGGTCCTGTCGTCGGCCGACCCATTCGTCCTCGCTCCACCCATCCCCCAGTGGGTCCCTTTCGCTGCGGGCGAATGGGTCTTGGTGCCGACGCCACCCGCTCACCATTCTCGCTGGAGGAAGGTAAGAAGAGGATGAGTCTAGAGCGACAGTTCGACGCGAATATCGTGACGACGAATTTGGACGCGGTCGTCAACTGGGCCAGGAAGTCTTCGCTGTGGCCCATGACGTTCGGGCTGGCCTGCTGTGCCATTGAAATGATCGCCAGCGTCTCATCCCGATATGACCTGGACCGCTTCGGCGCCGGTGTCTTTCGCGCATCCCCAAGACAATCTGATCTCATGATTGTCGCGGGAACGGTCTCGCGCAAGATGGCGCCGGTCATTCGACGGATCTACGACCAAATGCCTGAGCCTCGATATGTGATTTGCATGGGCTCGTGTGCAACCTCGGGCAATCACTACAACAGCTATGCAGTCGTCCAGGGTGTGGATCAGATCGTGCCGGTGGATGTCTATGTGCCGGGATGTCCGCCGAGACCGGAGGCCTTGCTGGACGGGTTGTTGAAGCTACAGGAAAAGATTCAACGCGAGAAGGCGTTCGTGAAATGAGCTCGTACTCGTAACATGATGAAAAGTGGAAAGTTCTACAGTTTGAACGTGTAAGCCTCCGCATGTAAGACCTCCAAACCTGTAGGCTTTCCGATACCCGCGCTTAACGACCGAACAACCATGCAATCCCTCACTGAAACATTGCTCAAAAAGTTCCCGGAAGCGGTGCTCTCCGTCGATGTCGACACGGCCCGATCGGAAGTGACCGTTCATGTCGCCGCGTCGAGGATCCTGGAGGTCGCTCGTTTTTTGCACGACGACCCCGAGGCTTGTTTTGACCACATCACCGATATCTGTTCCGCCGACTATCCGGCCGATCAACAGCGGTTTGAAATCATCTATCTCTTGCTGTCGCTCCCGCACGGCAGACGAATTCGTCTGAAAACGCGGGTCACCGAAGACAATCCCTCGCTGAATTCGGTCACAAGCGTCTGGCGCGGCGCGACATTTTTAGAGCGCGAAGTCTACGACATGATGGGGATCCGGTTTTCCGGACACCCGGACCTCCGTCGCATCCTCTTGCCGGAAAACTACGCGGAAGGATATCCGCTGCGGAAGGACTTCCCGACGGAAGGCCGAGGGTGGCGGAGTCAGTTCGACTTTATCCCGCGCCTCGATGAACCGCCGGTCGAGCACATCGAAGGCGAGGTTCCCGAGGCGGAGAAGAAGTTGTTCCTCTCCGAGCCGACCGGGCCCTCGGCGAACCGGCGGGAAGAACTGTTGTTGAACATGGGTCCACAACATCCGAGCACACACGGCGTGGTGCGGGTCGTGCTCGAACTGGACGGAGAACGGATCGTCAAAGCGACGCCGGATCTTGGGTACCTCCATCGGGGCGTTGAGAAACTAGCTGAGGGCCTCGCCTACATGCAGATCATTCCCCATACCGACCGGCTCGACTATGTCTGCGCGATGGCCAACAATTATGCGTATGTACGGGCCGTTGAGAAACTTCTCGATATCACCGTGCCTGAACGAGCCGAGTATATCCGCACCATCGTCGCGGAAATGCAGCGCCTCCTCGGGCATCTGTTCTGGCTGGGCTCCCAAGCCCTGGACATCGGGGCGATGACGGTCTTTTTTTGGACGTTTCGTGAGCGGGAAACTCTGCTCGACATGTTCGAACGGCTGTGCGGCGCCAGGCTGACCTTGAATTACTATAGGATCGGCGGGGTGGACAGCGACTTCACGCCCGAATTAGTGGCCCGCCTTAAGGCATTCCTGGAGACATTCCCCCAAAAAGTGAACGAGTATGATTCGCTGCTCGCGGGCAACCGGATTTGGTTGGGACGGACGAAACATGTCGCCGTCATCTCCGGGGAAGATGCGATCAATTTCGGCATGACCGGCCCGGCGCTGCGCGGATCCGGTGTGTCCTATGATGTGCGCAAACTCGAACCCTACGGCGTCTACCATAAAGTGGATTGGGAAGTGCCGGTCGGAAAGAACGGCGACACCTACGATCGCTATTGGATTCGTGTCGAGGAGATGCGCCAGAGCGCGCGGATCATCTCACAATGCCTCGACCAGATGCCGCCCGGGCCGATCATCGCCGATATGCCGCAATACATTCCGCCGCCCAAGCCGCAAGTGATGCGTGACATGGAAAGCTTGATTCATCATTTCATCATCTTCACCCAAGGGTTCAAGCCGCCGAAGGGGGAAACCTATTGCGCGACCGAAGCACCCAAAGGGGAATTGGGGTTTTTTATCATTAGTGATGGATCTCCACGCCCTTATCGGTTGAAAATTCGTTCGCCCTCCTTCATCCACATGGGCGCGTTCGATCATATGGCACGCGGCTATTTGATTTCCGACATCATCACCATTTTCGGAACCTACGATGTGGTCATGGGAGAATGCGACCGGTGAACGGACCATCACTGGTCACTTGTTATTGGTCAATGACTCATGGATCCAGAGAGACAGCATGACCTTTTCAGAAAAATATAAAGACGAGATCGCTGATATCCTGTCCCGCTATCCGGTCAAGCGTTCCGCCTTGATCCCACTCCTCTATGTCGCCCAGCGCGATCAAGGCTATGTGACCGAGTCGGCGATGCATGAGATCGCGCATCTTCTCAAGCTGACGCCTCCGCAAGTCTATGAGACGATCACCTTTTACACGATGTTCAACCTGAAGCCGACGGGCAAATTTCATATTCAGGTGTGCAAGTCTCTCATGTGCGCTCTCGTCGGTTCGGATACGGTCATCGAATGGATCAAAGCGAAGCTGGGGATTGCCCCGGGTGAATCGACGGCAGACGGACTGTTTAGCCTCAGTGCAGTGGAATGTTTGGCCGCGTGCGGGACCGGCCCCATGATGCAGATCAACGATGACTACTATGAGCAGCTGACCGAGAACAAACTGGACCGAATTTTGGCCGATCTGCGATCGACAGGAATCAGTCCGCTGAAGAGCGGGCCATTCATGTGGCCCGAGCCGGTGAACGTGAAGTAAGGAAAGTTGGATTGAGATGCCCCAACACGAGCTCATTCTTCTGAAGAACATGGTGCAACCCGGATATACCGGGTCGTTGGCTGACTATGAGAAGACCGGAGGGTATCAAGCCTTGCGCAACACGCTCGGGAAGACCGCCCCGCCGGATGTGACGGCGATGGTCCGCAAGTCCGGATTACGAGGCCGAGGCGGCGCCGGCTTCCCGACCGGTGTGAAATGGGGATTTCTGCCGAAAGACTATCACGGTCCCCGTTATCTGTGCTGCAACGCCGATGAGAGCGAACCCGGCACGTTTAAGGATCGTCAACTCATGGAGCGGGACCCCCATCAAGTATTGGAAGGCATCGTGTTGGCCTGCTACGCCATCGGGGCGGAAACAGCCTACATCTATATCCGCGGGGAAATGGTCCTGGGCTCAAAGATCCTGGAACAGGCCATCGGCGAGGCGAGAGTCGCCGGGTATATCGGGAAGAACATTCTCGGCACCGGCATCAACGCAGACGTGTGGGTGCATCGGGGAGCGGGAGCCTATATCTGCGGCGAAGAAACGGCTCTCTTGGAATCGCTCGAAGGCAAACGAGGACTCCCCCGCGTCAAGCCGCCGTTTCCAGCCACGCATGGACTCTACAATAAGCCGACGGTGGTCAATAACGTCGAGACATTGGCGAACCTTCCGCATATCATCAACCGAGGTCCCGAATGGTTCGCGGGGATCGGCTCGCCGCCGAAGAGCACCGGTACCAGAGTCTTCTGTGTCAGCGGGCATGTCAAACGACCGGGCAATTATGAAGTTCCGATGGGGATGACGGTCCGAGAGTTGGTGTACGAACATGCCGGCGGCATGCGGTCCGACAAGCCGATGAAAGCCTTTATTCCCGGAGGAGCCTCGGCGCCTTTTCTGACGCCGGCCCATCTCGACGTGAAACTGGATTTTGAACACGTTGCCGCGGCGGGATCGATGTTGGGATCGGGCGGCGTGACGGTGATGGAAGAAGGCACCAGCATGGTCTGGGCTGCGCTTCGGCTGATGGAATTTTTCTACCATGAGTCCTGTGGGAAATGCAGCCCTTGCCGAGAAGGCAGTTCTTGGCTCGTACAAACGCTGCGCAGGATCTTGGCGAAGCGTGGCCGGATGGAGGATCTTGAAACCTTGTTGGATCTGTGCAAAAACATCGCAGGCCGCACGGTCTGCGCTTTCGGCGACGCGGCAGTCGCTCCGATCCAAAGCACGCTGAAGCATTGGCGGCAGGAATACGTCGACCTCATCAACGAAGCGGAAGCGGCGAATCTGATCATGCCTGGGCAAGTGGGAATAGGACGTTAATGGTGAATCGTTATCCGCAAGAATCATGCGTTGAACGGTTCACGTTGAACGAGTAACGGAGAGCATGCCCGAGACCACACCACAGATGGTTCGCATCACGATCGACGGGATGACGGTCAACGTCCCGAAAGGGACATTGGTGATCGAAGCGGCCCGTCGCGTCGGCGTCATGATTCCGCATTTCTGCTACCACCCGAAACTCAAACCGGACGCCAATTGCCGTATGTGCCTGGTTGAAATCGAAAAGATGCCCAAGCTTCAAACGGCCTGCAGCACGCCGGTCGACGAAGGAATGAGCGTGCGCACCGCCACCACCGTCGTCAACGACGCCCATAAATCGGTGCTCGAGTTTATCCTTGCCAATCATCCACTGGACTGTCCGGTCTGTGATCAAGGGGGGAAGTGCGACCTCCAGGATTTTTCACACCAGTACACGGCGACCAGCCGGTTCGTTGAAACCAAACGGATCTTTCAAAAGGAGTATTTCAGTCCGCTCATCGAGACGCAGATGAATCGCTGCGTGCAGTGCCTCCGCTGTGTCCGATACTGCGATGAAGTCATGGACGTCAAAGCGTTGGCGCCGGTCGGTCGCGGTACCATGACGGAGATCAAGCACTTCGGTGCTCACCCGCTCGATTGTGAGTTCTGCGGGGGCTGCGTTCAGATCTGTCCCGTCGGAGCGATTACCAGCCGACTGTCCATGTACGAGTACCGACCCTGGATGCTGAAACGAGCCGAGACCATCTGCGGTTACTGCGGAGACGGGTGCCAGATCACCGTGCAGACGAAGGATGAGGAACTCGTTGAAGTGAACTCGGCGCATGGAGCGGGACGCAACAACGGCGACCTGTGCGCTCGGGGGTTTTTTGGATTCCATGCGGCCAGTGATCCCCATCGCTTGACGCATCCGCTCATTCGGCGCGATGGCGGGCTTGTGCAAGCGACATGGGAAGAAGCGCTGGAATACGTCGCCGGCCGCGTCGGCGAGATTAAAGCCGCGCATGGGGGACAGAGTTTCGGAGGATTGATTTCGGGCCGTTGCACCAACGAGGAATTGTATCTTTTTCAGAAATTTCTCCGCGTGGCCGTCGGCACCAACAGTATCGACAGCAGCGCGCGTTATGGCCATGTGAACGGCCTGCATGCCATGCAACTCGTGCAGGGGACGCATCGGTGGACCGTCACCTTCGACGATATCCTGGATGCGGATGTCCTGATCCTGGTCGGCACGAACATTACCGAGACGAATCCCATCACGGGCCTCAAAGTCAAAGAGGCGGTGAAGAAACGACGGGCGACGCTGATTACGATCGAATCGCTGGAGCCGGTCGTCGACACGATGAGTAATATCGCCAATCTCTCGCACCATCATTTCCGTATTCCGACCGGCGACACACACCATGCCATCCTCGGTCTGGTGAAGGCGGTCGTAGAACAGAATTTGGCACAACCGGACCTCGCGCAACGGCATCCGGCATACCTCGACGCCGTTACGAGCGCACTGCAACAGACCTCTTGGCAGGACCTACAGGCGGCGACCGGAATCGAGCCGCATGCTTTTCTGAGAGCGGCCAAGGCGGCGGCGGAAGCACGCCGGGTCGTTATCTTGGCCGGACAGCTCTTGCTGCGGAGTGAACATGGTTACAACGGATGTTTGACTCTCCTCGATCTGCTTCTTCTGACAGGGAAGTTGGATGGTCCCGGCTGTGGTTTTGCGCCGCTTGCTGAAGAAAACAACGACCAGGGCGCGGTTGAAATGGGAACCGTCACCGAATTTCTTCCCGGCGCCTGCCCCATCGCCGGCGGCACGGATCGCGAGAGAATCGCAAAGCAATGGAAAGGCGAACTTCCGACCGAGAGAGGAGCTTCCCTCATCGAGATGTTGGATCGAGCCAACACCGGATCCCTCAAGGCGATGTTCATCGTCGGAGAGAATCCCGTCGGAAGCCTCCCCGCGACGATACGGGCCGAGGCATCACTGCGCAACCTCGATCTCTTGGTGTGTCAGGAGCTGTTTTTAACGGAGACGGCCGCCTTGGCCCACGTCGTGTTGCCGGCCGCTTCCTCTTTGGAAAAACATGGGACGTTTACCAATACGGAGGGACATGTTCAGGCCGTTCGTCCGGCGATCGAGCCCGTCGGAGAAAGCCGTCCCGACTGGGAAGTCTTTTCCGCGCTTTCCATCTTATTGAACTCACCCATGGAGTATGCCGAGAGCAAAGAGATTCTCAAAGAAATTCGAAGCCTCCTTCCCGGCTATGGCTCACTGGGCCCGACACCGTTGCCGCCCAAAGTTGATCGCTCCGCCGTGGACCGCTACCTCGCTGCCGGATATCAACGCGACGTCGCGACGAGGTACCGACCTATCCCACGAACGTCCAGACCGGATGGAACCGTGCGGCTGGAATTGACACAAAGCCTGTTCCATTCCGGGAAATTATCCACGCGATCGAAGGGGTTGCTGCAAATCGAAGGAAGCGGCCGGCTCCGTATCAATCCGCTTGACGCCGAACGCTTTGCCTTGTCGGATGGGGATCGAGTCCGCCTCTCCAGCACGTCCGGGGAAATGACGACCGAGGTCAAGATTATGGAGAGGGTCCCACAAGGAACAGCATGGTTTCCATATCACTTCGGCCAAGATGCCGTCCGACTGTTTGAATGCGTCGTCGATCCGATCACCCATGTGCCGGCGTTCCGGACAGCGACGGTATCCATCATGAAGGTGGCGTGATGACTCTCTGCATCGCTGATGACTATGCTAATCGAGGAGTTCAATTGTGACTGAATTCGGATTGCGTCTCGCTATCTCCCTTACCCAGATCGCCGCGGTCATGGGCGTCGTGGTCGTCACGGTACTTATCCTCACCCTTGCAGAACGAAAAGTCCTGGGCTGGATGCAGGACCGCATGGGTCCGATGGAAGTGGGGCCCTATGGCATCCTCCAACCGTTAGCGGACGCCATCAAGCTCTTCTTCAAGGAAGACATTATCCCCGCCGGCGCCAACAAGTTCCTTTTCACCGTTGCGCCGATTCTTTGTTTAATTCCCGCGTTCATCGGATTTGCCGTGATTCCCTGGGGTCCCAACCAGACGTTTGAGGTCAACGGTATCACCGTGAGACCGTTCGTGATCAGCGACATCAATATCGGTATTCTGTATATCTTAGCGTTCGCCTCGCTCGGAGCCTACGGCATCATCCTGGGGGGATGGGCGTCCAACAGCAAATACTCGCTGCTCGGCGGTCTACGATCAGCGGCACAGATCATCAGCTATGAGCTCAACGTCGGATTGTCCATTGTCGGCGTGTTGATTCTGGCCGGTTCACTCAGCCTTGTGAAAATCACCGATGCCCAGGCCGGAGGTTTTTGGAATTGGTATCTCTTCGCGTTACCGGCCCCACAAATTTTTGCCTTTGTCGTCTACGTGATCTCATCGGTGGCTGAAACCAACCGGGTCCCCTTCGATCTGCCGGAGGCGGAAAGCGAGCTCGTCGCCGGTTTCTTCACTGAATACAGCGGCCTCAGATTTGCGTTCTTTTTCCTCGCCGAGTACGCCAACATGGTGCTGGTATCCTGCGTAGCTGCCGCGCTGTTTCTCGGCGGATGGAACGCTCCGTACCCTGGAACGATTATGGCGCTCATCGGTGTGCCGTCCTTGGCCTGGGTTGAGAACACGATGTGGTTTGCGGTCAAGACGTACTCGTTCTTGTTCCTCTTTTTCTGGCTGCGGGCCACGTTACCGAGGCTGCGATACGATCAGCTGATGAGATTCGGCTGGAAAGTGATGCTGCCTATCGCATTAGGCAACATCGTGGTGACTTCTCTCGCGGTGTTTTTCTATCAACAGATGAAGTAGCGGACGAGACTGATATGGCATCTACCGCGACCACCAAGCGTTTGAACCTATACGAATGGTTCAAAACGATCACATTCTACGAGATTCTCGTCGGTATGAAGGCGACGTTGTCGCATCTACTCAATTACCGTCCCGTGACCTTGCAATACCCTCATGAAAAACGCACACTACCGGACAATTATCGAGGCATGCTGGCGCTGCTCCGCTACGACGATGGAACGGAGAAGTGTGTGGGATGCGATCTCTGTGAAGCGGCCTGTCCGTCGCGCGTGATCCGCGTCGTCAGTGCTGAAGTGCCGGGCGAACCGACCAAGCGTTATTCTAAAGAATATTACATGGACATGACCCGTTGCTTATTCTGTGGGATGTGTGTGGATGCCTGCCCTGTCGATGCGCTGGGCATGACGAGAGAATTCGAGTGGGCGGTATACGATAAGCGCCAGCTCCACCTGAATAAACAACAATTGCTCGCAATCGGCGACCGCTCATTTCCAGTCCGCGAAAAACGCCTGGAACTTCAACATCCAAACGTCGCGTTTTTCAACGTGGCATTCAAGCACGTGCCACCCAAACCGAACTGACTCTCAAAGAGTACTCATCGGACGAGCGATGACTGCAACACCGTAGTGTTAGTCTGACCCTGATCGACTGCTAACTCAGGAACCGTCTCATGTCGCAGTTGTTTTTTGGATACTTTGCCGGGATGATCGCCATAACTTCCATCCTGGTGGTCGCGCTGAGAAACCCCGTCTACAGCGCGCTTTCGCTCTTGGTCATGTTCTTCCATGTCGCGGGACTCTTCGTCACACTCCATGCCGAATTTCTCGCGGCCGTGCAGATCATCGTCTATGCCGGAGCCATTCTGGTGCTGTATCTGTTCGTCGTCATGATACTCAACGTCAAACAAGACGACCGTTATCATAGTCAATGGCGGGTCGCGGCATTCGTCTGTGTCCCGCTGCTGATCGAGTCCATCGTGCTGCTCTCCGGAGCGGGAGCGACCGATCCGGGCAGTCGATCGCTCCAGTCTGAACCGAATGATCCAATCGATACCGACAATACGTTGGCCATCGGCAAGATACTCTTTTCAACCTACTTATTCCCCTTCGAAGTGGCCTCTTTGGTTCTTTTAGTAGCCATGATCGGCGCCATCGTCCTCGCGAAACGCGACATCGGCGAAAGCGACGCATAACACATGACACAAACAGCGGTTTAAGAATGACCATCCCCATCTCTTACTATCTCATCTTGAGCGCCATCGTCTTCCTGACAGGCGTTGTGGGCGTGCTCATCCGGCGCAATATTATTGCGATTTTGTTGTCGGTCGAACTCATGCTGAACGCAACCAACATTAACTTTGTCGCCTTTTCCGATCATCTTCAGGATCTCGGTGGTCAGGTGTTCGTCTTTTTTGCTCTCACGGTGGCTGCCGCGGAGGTCGCAGTCGGACTCGCGATCATCATCGCCCTGCACCGATCCAGATCCACGATCAACGTGGAAGAGTTCAACCTGCTCAAATGGTAAAGGAACCGTCTCCTGTGAAGCGTGAAGCGTCTCTCGCAGAAGATCACAGCGTATTGCAACCGTTCTTTCCCATCGCGCTTCACGAACGACGAACGGCGAGGAACGGACTCTGATGCTCTACGTCTTAATCCCACTTCTTCCGCTGGGCGCTTTTCTGATCTTGGGCCTGGTCGGCTGGCACATCAAAGACCGCGCCCACCTTGTCGCGATACCGGCAGTCCTGTCGTCGCTCGTCTTGTCGGTGGCCGCCTTTTTAGAAGTGATGTCCGGATCCGTCATTTCGGTTCCGCTGTATACCTGGCTTACATCAGGGAATCTCGA
The DNA here is from genome assembly GCA_019636835.1 of Nitrospira sp. Taxonomy (GTDB): domain Bacteria; phylum Nitrospirota; class Nitrospiria; order Nitrospirales; family Nitrospiraceae; genus Nitrospira_D. The sequence continues at coordinate 18,742 of JAHBWU010000024.1, read as the reverse complement.
CATTCACATCGGTCTCCATATCGACCGGCTGACCGCCGTCATGCTCCTGCTGGTCACCGGCGTCAGCTCGCTCGTGCACGTCTATACGATCGGTTACATGCACGGCGAGCCGGGCTATGCCCGTTTCTTCAGTTACATCGCCCTGTTCACGTTTTCCATGTTGATGTTGGTATTGGCTGATAACCTGCTGCAGCTTTTCGTGTTCTGGGAAGCCGTGGGACTGTGCTCTTATCTGCTGATCGGACATTGGTACGAACGCGCTTCCGCCTGTGCGGCCGCCACCAAGGCCTTTCTCGTGAATCGCGTGGGCGATTTTGGGTTCATGCTGGGCATGCTGCTCGTCTGGTACCAATTCGGTTCGCTGAACTATCTCGACATCTTTCCTGCCCTCCATGAGGCAACTGATTTGACAATGAACCTCCTCGGCCCTTTCGGTGGAACATGGGAGGTGTCGGTATTCACACTTATCGGACTCCTTCTGTTCACCGGCGCGGTCGGCAAATCAGCACAAGTTCCGCTTCACGTTTGGCTGCCTGATGCGATGGAAGGACCGACGCCCATTTCGGCTCTCATTCACGCCGCTACGATGGTTACGGCCGGTGTCTTCATGGTGGCGCGTCTCGCCCCGATCTATAACCTCTCTCCAACTGCGATGAGCGTGGTCGCCGTTACAGGCGCGGCGACGATGGTCCTCGGCGCCACTATTGCGTTGACTCAAACCGACATCAAACGTGTCGTCGCGTATTCGACGGTCAGTCAACTCGGTTACATGATCATGGCTTGCGGACTCGGAGCGTACGCCTCCGGCATGTATCACTTATTGACACATGGCGCGTTCAAAGCCCTGCTTTTCTTGGGCTGCGGCTCGGTCATTATTGCGCTGCACCATGAGCAGGACATGAGGCACATGGGCGGACTCAAAGACAAGTTGCCGATTACCTATTGGACGTTTGTCGTCGGCTCGCTGGCGCTGGCGGGATTCCCGCTCACCGCCGGATTCTTCAGTAAAGACGATATCCTCGTGTCCGCTTGGTCGTCGGGCGACCTTGGTCAGATGCTGACGCTCTTTGGTCTGCTGACGGCTCTTCTGACAGCCTTCTACAGCTTCCGGTTGGTGTTCGTGGTCTTTTGGGGTCCGTCGCGTGTCGATGCGCACCATGCAGACCATGTTCATGAACCGTCACAGACGATGACGACACCGCTCCTGATTCTCGCGCTGTTCAGCATTCTGACGGGCTATCTTGGCATCCCATCCTTCCTCGAGCCGGTGTTTTCAAGCGGACGCGACGCGGCTGCTCATCATGGCTCGGAGGGGCTCATGATTATGGCCGCGGCGACAGCGATGGGCTTGATCGGCATTGCCGCTGCCTACTATGTCTACGTACTTAATCCTGATCTCCCTGAGCGCTTGGCCAGACAGTTGGGTAGTCTGTATCGCGGCTCGTTGAACAAATGGTATGTGGATGAAGCCTATGACCGCCTGTTTGTCAGACCAACATGTACAGCCGCTTCAGAGCTATGGAAGCGCGTCGACGTCAATCTCATCGACGGAGCGGTCAACGGCATCGCGCGTGGTGTTGCGTGGGGTGGATGGTTGTTAAGACTGGTCCAGAGCGGACAGGCCCAGCACTATGCGTTGGCCATGGCGGTAGGGATCGTTATTTTGACGGCGTACCTACTTCTTTGAAGGACAGAAAGCACCATGGTGCGAGAGTGTGGAGATATCAGCATGACATTCACTTGTAACAGTTCACTACGGGAACTCCGATGACCGGCTTTCCTTGGCTTACGGCACTGATCTTTCTCCCGCTGATCGGAGCAGCTGCTGTCTTTTTGGTGAAGGACACCTCGGCTCGGCTGATCGCCCTCGCCGTCACCGTCGCTGATTTACTGATCGCGCTCCCGCTCTGGTGGTTGTTCGATGCCTCCTCCAGCCACATGCAGTTCGTGGAATCGGCCGTGTGGATCTCGTCGCCGCCGATTCATTATCGGCTGGGCATCGATGGCATCAGTCTGCCGTTGGTCCTCATGACGACGGTCCTGATGCCGCTCTGCATCCTGATTTCTTGGCACTCCATCGAATCGAGAGTTCAGAGCTTCATGGCCATGCTGCTGATCATGGAAGGCGCCATGATCGGCGTGTTCTTGGCACTGGATTTCGTGCTGTTCTACGTGTTTTGGGAGGCGATGCTGATCCCGATGTATCTCTTGATCGGAGTCTGGGGCGGACCGGACCGCATCTATGCCGCGATTAAATTCTTTCTCTATACTCTGGCCGGGAGCGTCTTGTTACTGGTCGCGATTTTAGCGCTGTATTTCCAGGGTGGCCATACATTCGACATTCTTCAATTGAGCCAAGGTACCTATTCCAAGTCACTGCAATTCTGGCTCTTCCTGGCGTTCTTCGCCGCATTTGCCGTCAAGGTGCCCATGTTCCCCTTCCATACCTGGTTGCCCGACGCGCACGTGGAAGCGCCGACGGCAGGCAGCGTGATTCTCGCCAGCGTCCTGCTCAAGATGGGCACCTATGGTTTTGTGCGCTTCAGTTTGCCGATGTTGCCGGACGCCTCTCAAGCGTTTACGCCGTTGATGGTGGTCCTTTCGATTATCGCCATCATCTATGGCGCGTACATGGCGTTGGCCCAAGCCGACCTGAAAAAGCTCATCGCCTATTCGAGTGTGAGTCACATGGGGTTCGTCACGCTCGGTCTGTTCATGTTTAACATTCAAGGAATCGAAGGTGCCGTGATGCAGATGGTGAACCACGGCATCACCACCGGCGGGCTCTTTCTCTGCGTGGGGGTGATTTACGAACGCACCCACAGCCGACAGATCGCGGACAATATCGGGCTGACCAAGCCGATGCCACGGTATGCGACGCTCCTAGTCATTTTTGCATTGTCTTCGTTGGGATTGCCCGGCACCAACAGTTTTGTCGGGGAGTTTATGGTTCTCGTAGGCACTTTCCTCTGGAGCAAGACCGCCACAGCCTTCGCATCATTGGGAATCATCCTCGCCGCCGCCTACTTACTCTGGATGATTCAACGTGTCGCTTTCGGCGTGCCGGCCCCGCACATGCTTCCGAAACTACGTGATGTCAACCTGCGTGAAATGGTGACCTTGGTCCCCCTCGTCCTATTGATTTTTGTGATCGGGTTGTTCCCGAACCCCATACTGACCCGCATGCACCCAAGCGTCGAAAAAGTCATCGCTCGTGTCTTCCCGTCGTCTCCTGAGCAGGCTTCAGCCGTAAGCCAAGACCTTCACGGAAAAGCGGACCTCACAAGCACCGAGGCGGAGAGAAGACAGCCATGACCTTCTCTGTAGGAGACCTGTTCCTCATTCTGCCGGAGCTGTTGGTCATCACTGCCGCCTGCATCGTGCTCGTGCTCGATCCGGTGCTGCGCCGATCCGACAAAGATGGGCTGGTATGGCTGAGCCTGGGAACACTCGCCATTTGCATGGGCTTGACGGCCTCGCAGATGAGAGCCCCTGTCGAGGCTTTTAGTGGGTTGGTGGTCATCGACACTTATGGAGCCTTTTGGAAACTGCTGCTCTACTTCGTCACAGGCCTCACGATTCTCCTTTCGCATTCGTACCTCAAGGAAGAGCGGCTGTACTTCGGCGAATACTATGGCTTTGTCCTGCTCGCCCTTGCAGGGATGATGGTGATGGTATCGGCAGCCGACTTGCTGACGATCTATCTTGGTACTGAACTCATGTCCCTCTCGCTCTACGTGATGGCGGGACTCAAGCGATCGGAGCCTCGTTCGCTCGAAGCGTCGGCAAAATACTTCGTACTGGGCGCGTTTTCATCCGGCATCCTCTTGTATGGTATTTCACTCCTCTACGGCGCGACGGGAAGCACCAGGCTTTCGGCCATTGCCGCAGCGATCGCGGGACGGAGCCTGGACGATCCACTGCTCTTGTTCGCGACAATCCTATTGGCGGTTGGATTCGGGTTCAAACTCGCCGTCGTGCCGTTTCATATGTGGACGCCGGATGTTTATCAAGGCGCCCCAACCTCGGTCACCGCCTTCATGGCCGTGGCATCCAAAGCCGCCAGCTTCGGCGCGTTCCTCCGTGTATTTATTGAGGGACTAGGCGGCTTGAAGGCCAATTGGTCCGCCATCTTCCTTTTACTCTGCCTCGCCACCCTGATATTGGGAAATGTCGTTGCGTTGGTGCAGACAAACATCAAGCGGATGCTTGCCTATTCGAGCATTGCTCATGCCGGCTATGCTTTGATCGGCGTGGTGGCCGCTGGACGGTTGGAAAACTCTTCGGGTATCGCAAGCGTGTTGCTCTATCTCGCGCTCTACACTTTCATGACCTTCGGCGCCTTCGCCATCGTCGCCATGCTCCGCAAAGACGGGGTTGAAGGTGATGAGATCGAGGACTTCACCGGTCTGTCCAAACGCCATCCGGTGGCGGCGTTGCTCATGTTGATCTTCATGGTCTCATTGGCGGGCATTCCTCCCACCGCGGGGTTCATCGGAAAATTGTACGTGTTTATGTCCGCCGTGGAAGCCGGCATGGCGTGGCTGGCGGTCATCGCGTTGATTTTTGCCGCCGTGTCGGCCTATTACTATCTCCGACTGGTGATGGTCATGTACATGCGTGAGCCGAGTGACGTCACCGATAGCGCTCCTCAGTTGGTCATGTCACCGGCTCTCTCCATCGTGCTGGCCTGCGCAGTGGCCGGCGTCGTGATCTTCGGGATCTACCCCAATCCACTCGTGCAGCTCGCCATGCAGGCGGTGCTGACGTTAAGATGAGAATGCTGCAATAGCCCTCCAGCTTCGTTCTCGCGTCGCGGACCTCGTTGCGGCCTTGCTGGACGAGCTTTTTCAGCATTCTCAAGCATCGCCCATGTTACACTGACGATCCGCAATGCGGAGTCTCATGAATGTCCTCCGCTTCCTTCTTGACGTCCTGAAGTCATTTTTACAGCAAGGCTGCGCCAGCCTCGCTGCATCTCTAGCCTTTTTCTCGCTGCTCTCGCTTTTTCCACTCGTGTTTCTCCTCCTGTATGGAATCAGTTTTCTCGTTAATCAGGACGTCATCGGTGAACAATTCATGCTGAGTTTCCTTAAAGGATTTCTCCCATCTTTAGGCGAGCGGCTGGCTGAAGAGCTTCATCGGATCAGCGCATTGGAACACGTGCGGTGGCTCGTGTTTCTCTCGTTCTTCTGGTTTGGGGGCCTCGTGTTTTACGAGCTCGACTACGCGCTCAACGTCGTGTTTGAGAGTATCCAAAGACGCCACCCATTGATTTCAACGGCGATTTCCATCGCGCTCTTGGGATCCACCGGACTTCTGCTGCTGACGGCGTATGTCGGCACGCAAACCATCACCTTCTTAACCGACTTCGCGCCCAGGCTCTGGGGCCTCGATCTTGTCGCCCTGGCCGCACATGATTTTCATCTGGCCTACACTCTGCCCTTTACCCTCGCGTTCCTGACAGTCAGCCTGTTGTACCGCCTTGTTCCTCGCCGCCGTCCACGATGGCCGGCTGCAATGGCTGGAGCATTGACCTTCAGCATTCTGTGGGTCTCGGCCAAGTTGTTGTTCGTCAGCTATAGCGACTATGCCACGGTCTACGCCCGGCTCTATGGATCGTTGTTGGAAGTCGTCCTCTTACTGCTGTGGGTCTATTATTCCGCCAGCCTCCTCCTGTTCGGCGGCATCATCGCCCACAAACTACAACTGCTCGCCCGCTCATCACCTAAAGCGTCGGCTGATCGTGTTTAGCGGAAATGCTGGAACGAGGCGACAGAGAGCGCGAGTGCTGTCACTTAACGGCTGGAAGAGCCACGGAGCTGAAGAAAATGCACGATGGCTGAATGGGTGACGAGTCCGACAATCTCACCATCCTGCATGACGACTAATCGATCCCATCCTTCACGGGCCATACGCTCCATGGCATGAATCACAGGAATGTCCGGCTCAATCACCAATGATTCCGAACGTGTGCGCATCACCTGTTCGACCCGTCGCCAGGGCCACAACGACGGCGACACGTTCTGAATCTCCAAGACTGTGATGAGTCCCACCAGTCGCCCGTCCTCCAAGACGGGAAACCCGCCGTAGCCATAGGACTGGAAATACTGGTTCACCGCCTCATCCAGCGTGCAATGCGATGGAATTGCGGTGACCGTCGTCACCATTAAATCCCGAATAGGGACCGTCGCCAGTGACTGACGTATGGCGGCTTGACGACGACTCGCCAGTGCCGCGGCGAAGAGAAACATGCCGATAATGAGAATCCATCCGCCGTTCGATGCCATCGAAGCGGGCAATCCGCCGCTCGCGGCTCCGTACATAACGACAAGACCGACCAGTCCGAGCAACAATCCAAACGCCAGGCCGACCATCGCGGCTTGTTTGGTAGCCCGATAAAAATCGTTTCCCCATGCCCACAATCCCGCACGTAAAACCCGCCCACCGTCCAGCGGAAAACCCGGAATCATATTGAAGAGCCCGAGTTGCATATTGACGAAGCCAAGCAAGGCCCCGAGCATGATCCACCCTTGCAGACCATGTTGTCGTTGAATCGCTTCGGCCAGCTCCACAAAGACAAAACAGAGACCGCCGATCACAAAACTTACCGCCGGCCCAGCCAACGCAATGAGGAATTCGGCGCGAGGTGTCGGGGCTTCCTTCCGCATGTGAGCCACGCCGCCGAAAATAAACAACGTGATCTTTTCAATCGGGATGCGATAGTACAACGCGACGTAGGAATGGCCGAGCTCATGCAACAGCACGGAGAGGAATAACAGCACCGCTGCGAGGCCGCCCATCGCCCAATAACGCTCGGGAGTGAGTCCGGGCAAACTTTCCGGCAGATATCCGGTCGAGAGAGTCCAGGTGACCAGGAGAAAAACCAGAAACCATGAGGCATGGATACGGATCGGAATTCCTAACGCTCGGCCGATTTCCCAAGAAGGAACACGCATAGGTCACACCGTAACAGCCGAATACGTAAAGGGTCAATTCTTCGCCATTGGTTCAGGTATACTGGCCCTTATGCGGCGACACCTTCTGCCACACCTGCTGCTCGGCGCCCTCTCAGCAGTGGCTGCCTGGCCATTCGCTTCAGTAGACGCTGTTGCCCAAGTTATTAAGTCCGGCCCGCCAACATGCCAGGGCGTGGCATTGACGTTCGATCTCTGTCCCGTGCGGAAGGGGTCCGGCTACGATCATCCGTTGATGGACTATCTGATCAAGCATCGTATCCCCGCCACGTTCTTCATGTCCGGCAAGTGGATGGCAAAACATGAACCGGAAGTGGACCATCTATTGGGCTTGGGATTCTTCGAAGTGGGCACGCACGGTGAGGTGCATGCCCACCTTCCCATGCACGATGCCGACGAACAGCGCGCGGAAATCCTTGGTCCCGTCAAAACACTACGAGATTACTATGCCCATGATGCGGCGTTGTTTCGGCCACCGTATGGAGAATACGACGACGTGACCGTCGCCGTGGTGAACATGCTCGGCCTGCGATTCATCCAATGGAATATCGAATCAGGCGATCCGGACCCCACACTCTCTGCCGAGCAGATTCTCACCAGAGTCTCCACGCGTGCCAAGCCAGGAAGCATCATCGTCTTCCACGCGAACGGAAAAGGAAAGCAAACTCGGCAGGTGATTGAACAACTCACTTCGGACATCCTGCCCCGGAAAGGACTCCAACCAATGACCGTCAGCGACCTGTTGAACTGTACTCCCAGAGCTCATGACTGACCAGGTTATCAGAAACATAGAGCCGGACGATCGTGAGTCCGTCGTCCGACTGCTCGGTGAGTCCGATCCCTGGAAAAGACTCGGTTACTCGAAGGACGATTGGAATCGCATCTTTTGTCCGACTCCACAGGGGCGAGACTGTTACGTCGCTCTCCTCGATGGGCAAGTGGCAGGCGTCGCCATCGTGAAGCAGAAGTTTCTCCTGGGCGACTACCTGGAGCTCCTGGGCGTGGCCATATGGGCTCGCCAGAAGGGAATCGGCGGTCAGCTGTTGCGGCACATCGAGGAGCTGGTCTTTAAAAGAACCAAGAACCTCTTTGCCTGTGTGTCCGATTTCAACGAACCGGCGAGGGTTTTCTATCAGAAACACGGCTATCAGGAAATCGGCCCCATGCCGAATTTTTTGATTCCTGGTAGTGCCGAACTACTGTTGCGTAAGACTGCGGGGCCAGCCAGACAAAAAGGTCAATAGTCATTGGTCACTCCTCACTGGTATGATGAAAGCATATTCACTGTTCCAGTGACCATGACAAATTTGCGCGTCAAAAAGCTCCTCCACACTCGCATGCGAGTCAGTGATCTAGACGAGACCATTCGGTTTTACACGACCGTGTTGGGCCTTGAGGTTATTGAGCGGAAGACCTCTCCTCGTGGATCACACCTCGCCTTCTTGAAGGTACCCAACAGCGACGAACTGATTGAATTGACCAGTTTCCCTCCAAGCGGCCCGGTGAAGGTTCAGGAAGATCTCGTCCATCTGGCCTTTCAAGTCGAAAGCCTCGACGAAACGATCGCCTCGCTCAATGCGCAGAGGGTCAAAATCACCGATGGCCCGACGACAACCTCTTCCGGCAGCCGGTTCATCTTCATTGATGCGCCAGACGGCTATGAAATCGAGCTGATCGAACGGCCGGCCGGCGTGAAGATCGTCTAGTGACAGTCATTGGTCATGGTCATTAGTCATTCATCCCACACCTTGGATGGGTATTTTCACTTCTCTCTTACTATGACTCTTGACCAGTGACTAATGACTCAGTAATGTTCCCCCCGCTTCACGCTTCACGAACGACGAGATACCAAAGGAGCTCTGCATGAAGAACGGTTTCTTTCGCGGGCATGGTCTCGGTAACGACTATCTGGTAATGGATCCCAAGGAAATGACCTTTAAACTGACTTCCAAAAACATCAAAGCTATTTGCGACCGCAATTGGGGCGTAGGCAGTGACGGGATTTTAGCGTTGGTCTCTTCCAAGAAGGCCGATTTCGGGCTACGCATTTTCAACCCCGACGGGAGCGAGGCCGAAAAATCAGGGAACGGCCTCAGGATCTTTGCGCGCTATCTCCACGCGACCGGTAAAACGAGGAAGAAACGCTTCACGGTCGAGACAAAGGGCGGGCTGGTCAGCATTGACCTGCATGTAGACCGTCATGGCGATGCAGCTGCTGTGACCGTTGAGATGGGAGTCGCTACGTTCAAGCCGGATGCTCTCCCCTGTTCACTGAACGTGCCCGAGTTGATTCAGCAGCCGATCGAAGTAGCCGGACGGACCCTGACCTTTACCGGCGTGAGCGTCGGTAATCCACATTGTGTCGTCTTCAAGCCGGCCGGAGAATCCTGGTCCCGGGAAGAACTCTTGGCGCTTGGACCGGTCCTGGAAAACCATAGGCTGTTTCCTAAACGGACCAACGTGCAGCTCGCGGTGCCGACCGGACCCAAGGAAATCTTCATTCTGATTTGGGAGCGAGGCGCCGGAGAAACGCAGGCCTCCGGCTCTTCATCCTGTGCTGCAGCCAGTGCAGCGATACGTTTAGGACTCGTGCGGAGCCCCGTCACCGTGAAGATGCCGGGAGGGATGTTGCATATCGATGTGGCTCCGGACTTCAGCCTCACCATGAAAGGGCCGGTGGCCGAAGTCGCGCGAGGCTCCCTCAGTCCATCATTTGTGCGAGGGTTAAGATAAAGAGTCATCGGTCAGTGGTCATTGATCATTTGAAAAAAGATGGCTATCGCCAAAACATTCCAGGACCTTGAGGTATGGAAGATCGGCAGGTCGCTCCGCAGGAAGCTCTATGAGATCGCCAAGACCTTACCGGCACACGAGCGCTACAATCTTGCCGGTCAAATCAGAGCGGCAGCCATCTCCCTCACATCGAACATCGCAGAAGGCTTTGGACGGTTTCACTACAAAGAAAATGTGCAGTTCTGTCGGATTGCTCGCGGTTCTGCCTGCGAGGTTCAGGACCATCTTCTAGCGTGTCTGGATGAAGGTTATATTTCACCAGCCCTGCACCAAAAACTGGACCAAGAACTGACAATTTTCTTACGAACACTTAATGCCTATATCAAAGCCATAGGCTCTCCAAAGACATTCCCCGACGCGGAATAGCCTCATTGTCTATCGGCATGTACAATAGGGTCATGTTCTCCTCCTTCCACGCCAATAGCCATTGACCAGTGACTAATGACTGCTGACTTCCAGTCCAAACTCGCCCATCTACCGAATAGCCCCGGCGTCTACCTGTTCAAGAACGAGCAAAGAGAGATCATTTACATCGGAAAAGCCGCGGTGCTCGCCGACCGCGTCCGATCCTATTTCCAAAAGGGTGCAGACCACAGCCCCAAGACCAGTCTTCTCGTCAGCCACATCACCGATGTAGAGACGATGGTAACCCGATCCGAGCTCGAGGCCCTGATTCTTGAGAGCAACCTGGTCAAGCGCCACAAACCCCGCTTCAACGTCGTCTTGCGGGACGACAAGCAATATCCCTATGTGCGGCTGCCCATCAAAGACGATTTTCCCAGACTTTCGATCGTGCGTCGCGTGCAAAAAGATGGAGCCCTCTATTACGGCCCTTATACACCGGCAAACGCGCTTCGTGAGACATTGAAAGTCATCAAACACGTCTTCCCCCTCGCCACGTGCACGATCGATATCGACGGGACCGCCGACCGCGCCTGCATCGAATTTGAGATCAAGCGTTGTATGGCGCCCTGCACCGGCAATCAGTCGAAGGAAGAGTACCATCAGATCGTCAAACAGGTTCGCCAATTTCTGGAAGGCCGGGATCGCGAGTTGCTTGACGATCTCCGTGCCCGCATGGAAGCGGCGGCGGAGCGGGAAGAATTCGAGGAAGCGGCCCGACTGCGGGACCGCCTCTTCAAGATCGAACGGATGTTGGAAAAGCAGCGGATCACGCAGACCTCTGCTACCGATCAAGACGTGATCGGCTTAGCCAGACAAGGCTCGGCCGTAGACCTCCAGATTCTGTTCGTGCGCGGCGGTTTGCTGATCGGACGGAAAGATTTCTTCTGGCCTCAGTCGGCCGTTGTGTCCGATGAGGAGCTGGTGCACTCCGCCATCGAACAGTTCTACAACAAGGACGGGCAGCCACCGAGAGAAGTCCTTGTCCCGACCGATCTTGAAGACGTTGCACTGATTCAACAATGGCTGTCCGGCAAGCGAGGGGAATCGGTTCGTGTGCGTTCGCCTGAACGAGGCGCCAAGCATCAGCTCGTTCGCTTAGCCGAAGAGAATGCCGCGGCAGCCGTCGCCGATCACTTGCGCGATGAGGAACTTGACCGGCAAGCCGGCGAGGAACTGAAACGTTTGCTGCGGCTGGAACACGCTCCGCATCGGATTGAGGGATTCGACATCTCTAATACGATGGGTCATCAATCAGTCGCCTCGATGGTCGTCTGGGAAGACGGACAGATGAAGAAGGCGGACTATCGGCGGTTCAAGATCCAAACGGTCACAGGGGCCAATGACTTCGCAAGCATGAAAGAGGTGGTCACGCGTCGCTATGGGCGGGAGGAGAACCTGGCTCAGCCGGACCTGATTCTCATCGACGGCGGACTCGGCCAACTGGCTGCCGCGCTGGAGGGGCTCAAAGAGGTCGGACAACAGGGTCTGCCGATCCTTGGGCTGGCCAAGGCCCGTGGCGACAAAGAGGAGCGTGTCTTCCTGGCGGGAAGAAAAAACCCGATCGTGCTCAAGCCTCAATCTCCTTCCACCCATCTGCTCCAACGGATTCGCGATGAAGCCCATCGCTTTGCGATCACGTTCCATCGAAAGCTGCGAGGCAAATCGCTGGTCGGTTCCAGGCTGGATCAGGTCATCGGTATCGGTGAGATTCGGCGCAATCAACTCCTAGAGAAATTCGGCAGTCTCGACAAACTGGCTTCGGCCAGCGATGAAGCTCTACGGGAGGCCGGTCTCAACGCAAAGACCGTCGAGGACCTCCGTAGGGCGCTCGGCAAGTAGCATCTATCAGGCCCGATCCGCCACCTAGAAGAGGGCACGCAAACTGAACGTACCCAAGTGCACGAAGGCATGGTACGTCCCATCGACGGTCGGATTCACATTACCGACAACGGTGCGTGATTCATAAAACCATTCCTGATAGGCAAGATCCAATCCGATGCCCTTCGGCCACAGAGCCGACTCTCCACTACAGGGAATCACACCGAGAAATCTCCCTGCTCCCTTGCAAAGAAACCCGGCGCCAAGGGACAGGGTATGAGCCGACAAGGAAATTGTCGCTGGATTGAACGTTCGATCGGGAACAGGGTCTTTCGTATACGTATAGCCGGAACGCACCGCAACCTCCCAGTGCGGCAGCCACTGTGGGTTCAGCCACTTATGCTCGGTTCCAAGCGCAATCACCGGCACGTTGCTCCACTGTTGCGGCTGGGGAATCGTCGCCCCGTTCGAAAGGCGGACATCAAGATTCCTATTTAAACTCCAGCCCACATACTCGACGTCGAGCTCTACCTTCCACTCTCGCTCTCTGGTGCGCACCGGCCAGACAGCGATGGCTCCGGTAACCATCTGCGGCAATACAAGATCGGCGGAGGCATCGGACACTTTCGTCCCGTTGACTAACAGTGACCCACTCAACGGCACAACTACTTGACTGCGATAGACCAGTCCGATGGACAGGATCGGTTTACCGGCTCCATTTTTCAGGGGGCTATAGAGCAGGCTGGCCGTCACGCCTGCCCCGGTCCCTTTCCCGTTCAGTTCGACTGACGCTCCAGCTGGGATTCCCAAGGCTCCGGCACTGATCTGTTTTTGCTCCACATGGCCTTCGCCAAGAAAGCTCGCAAACGTGTAAATATCAGCGCTCACACCGACCGACAGATCCTCGTTTATCTTGTAGGCAATGGTAGGCTTGATGTCGATCAGCGGCAGCTCCGCTGACGTGACGGCTGTATTGAACGGACCGTCGAGCGGGTAACGCGTGTTTGAACCAAATGGAGAAATCAATCCTAGACCGAGGGTCAGCGAGGAGAGCCGGGCTACGCCGAGGGTCCCCAGATTCGCACTCAAATAAAAGTGACTAGGGAGAGGAGTGGAAACACTGTCGCCAAGGTCACCGCGGCTATCAATTCCGGTCGGCCCTTTGAATTTGATCGAACCGCCCATTACAGTCGTCCCGACGTAACTTTGGATACCTTGAACCTGGGTTAAGCCGGCGGGATTAAAATGGATGGCTGACGGATCGTCGGCCTGAGCAGCGAATGCGTTCCCCTGCCCGGCAGCCGACGCACCTTGAGGCTGAAATCTCAGCGCCTGCGCAGAGGCATTCGCCGTATACAGCAAACCCAATAAACAGAAAAACACGGACAAAACCCAGAATTTGACCATGTAATGTGCTGGCATGTGGAAAAGAATGGTTATGGTACCGACCACCTCTTGATCTTGTCCAGAAACTTTCTTCATAGTATATGGATGCATCGGACTAGGTCCATCAGGCCCTAGGGTGGTTTTTTCGTCGTGCCCCTATATTTTTACCCGTAAATACTGTATACCTCCACCCGGTACCTCCTAAATGTGAGGAACACTTCATGACTACCGCAGCCCTTCCTTTTCCCGCTCATGTTTTTGAAGAGGCCTCGAAAGCTGACCTTCAAAACCTACTCGAAATCACGCACTATGCCGCATTGGCCGAGTCCCCTAGGGACGTAAAAGATGTGCTGATTCGCACCAAGAAGTTTCTTCCGTTCGATCAGTTGATCGGAGGGCTTGTTCGTTTGGGCACAGAAGGGAAGTTCGAGGGGTTTTCCGATGTCCTGAACGTCAACTTCCCGCAAATATGGCTTTTCCAATACTGGAAGAATCGGTACGGAGAGGTCGATCCGGTTCTCCATGCCCTGGTGCGATCGCAAAAAGCGCAGGTGTGGAGCGACGTCTATGCCGGCGTGAAATCAAAGAGAGAAAAGGAATTCGTTGACACTGCGTCGTCATTCGGACTCAGTGACGGAGTAACGGTCGGCTCACTGGATCCATCCTGCGGAGTGACTTCATTCTTTGCGTTTGCCGGAGGTGAACCGGCTCTACACACACGGTACGTGAAGTTCTTGGACTATCTTGGGCAGCACCTGCATTTGGCTCTCCTGCGCTCTTCTCCGAAAATCTCCTGTGCGAACAACAAATGCGTGACGGGGCTGTCGCCACGAGAAGTCACGATCCTGAATTGGATAAAGAACGGGAAAACCAATTGGGAAATCGCTCAAATCACAGGCGTCACTGAACGCACCATACGATTTCACGTGGAGAGCATCTTCTCCAAGCTGGATGTGACATCGCGCACCCAGGCGGTTGCCGTGGCGGTTCAACACGGGTTGCCTAACTTGGCCTAGTTTTCCGTGTCGTTCACTCCCAGCCTGTTCCACCTTCCCGACCTTTCTTCACCGTCCGTCATATGACCGATTGCAGAACCGCATGTTGGTCCGCGTTGATCGTTGCCCGTGGAGCCGCAAAGACCGACCAACTCTGTTTCGCTTCCAGGCATTGAGCGGTTGTCCGCTTCACGACGTCTCCTTGCATCGTCGTGACGACAGACATCCATTCCATGACCTCCGGCCGTTTCCTGCCAAGAACCTCTTCGCATTGCACGATGTCCATCATAGCGGCAATCGAGAGAGTTCCGGCCGGAGGGAGCGGGACCGGGAGACCTAACGGACTGGACGGAATCCCTATCGCATTAAGTACGCGAAAGAATCGATGGTCGACTTCTAAATAGAAGTATCGCACGCCATGCGCCATCGCCCAATGATAAATGCCCTTGATGAGGGTCAGCATAAGTCGAGCAGATAACCCTTTGTCCTTGATGTCCGGATCAATCGCAAGCCTGGTAATTTCCGCCGTGTCACTGTTCTTCCTCACCACATGATCCGGCGGCAGCAGCATACGAAGCTCCTGCTCAAGCATGAAAGGGCCGGAAGCCGGTAAGAGCCTCGCCAGACCGTGAAGCTTGCCTTTGCGGTCGATAAGTCCGATCGAAGAACCCCACAAGTCATACATATCCATTTCTTGCCCATCATCCGTCGGTGGTACCCACCGAAGCACCTCTGCAAACACCCTGTGCCGCAAGCGATAGGCTTGCGTCAACTCAGCCTTCCCTTCGAGCGTCTTGACGAGGAACTCTCCTTCATAGAACACGACTTCTCTTTCGTCTCCGACTGTTGTGACTTGCATGTGTCGTCTCCTTTCAGGTTAAGGCTCGATATAGACCCGATTTTTTGACGGACATAGGGCCGTTCAGGACCGTTCGTCTAATAAATGGAAGAGCCGGATGGTTCCATCTCAGCAGCTAGAGGTCACCTGGCGTACCCGCCAGGTGTTTTCCTAGGCCCTTCTGATGTAAATACTCACTCGATTCTGAAGGGGATCGGTTCTGTGCAGATACAAACCAAGGAAGGAGGGGGTAAGGTGGCACAAGGCACGAAAAGTTTCCAATTATTGGACGGAGGGCTTCGATCAACCTCAGTTCTCTCCGTCGCCCAGTCTGATCAACCCCTGAAGGAATCCTTCAATCTTCGTCGGCTGGAGCCGTGTGCCGGTGAATTAACGACCGCGTTCAAAGCGACTGAAAGCCGGTTGAGTAAGCTCCTGGAAGACCGCACCCGTATCGGTCGAGACTTGCATGACTCCGTATTGCAGTCGTTATATGCGATCGGCTTGAACATTGAAACGGCTCAGCGGACTCGGGTCGATCAAAAGGCGGAAGCAAAAGAGGCCGACGATCGGATGATCGGGCAGATCAATCAGTTGATTCATGAAGTCCGTGGGATGATCCGAGAACTGGAATCGGGAAGTGTCCAAGAATTTGACTTGTCGTCAGAGCTCTTCGCCTTGTGCGCGACCTATGAGCAGCCAGGCCGGTTACATATCAAGCTGGATCTCCAACGCGGCGCCATTGATGTGCTGACGAAAGAGGAAGAGCGAGAAATCCTGAATATCGTGCGGGAGGCTGTCAGCAACTGCGCGCGCCACGCCGACGCAACCCAGGTTGTCGTCTCGATTCGCATGCGAGAGGCGAAAATTCGGGTCAGCATCCATGACGATGGCATTGGATTTTCAACGGAGATTGGACGACCACGAGGATACGGGCTTGCCAATATGGAAGCCCGAGCCAAACGACTCGGTGGGGCGTTGCGGGTCCGGTCCAAGACCGGAGAAGGCACGCAAGTCATCGCCGATTTTTCCTTGGAGCCTCTGTTGACTTCAGTATGAAGCCCTCTTCAACCACCATCGTTCTTATTGACGACCATGAGATGGTCCGTAGAGGACTACGTGCGCTGCTGCACCTCGAACCGGATATGACGATCGTCGGGGAGGCAGCCACTGTGGCGGACGGCATGGCAGCCGTTGAGCGTCTTGCCCCTCAGATGGTGTTGCTCGACGTGAAGCTTCCCGACGCCTCGGTCACCGAAGCCTGTCGACGGCTTCTGGCCGTTGCACCGAAGCTTCGGATTCTCGTCCTCACCAGTTACGCTGAAAATTCCACGGTGATGGCTGCAGTCCAGAACGGCGCACACGGATACATACTCAAGGATGTCCGAATGGATGACCTCATTCGTGCCATTCGTACCGTCGCCGGCGGACAAGGCTATCTAGATCCGCGAGTCACTCAGCAAGCCCTGCATTGGATTCGAACCAGTTCACACCTGGGAGCGACTTCCCACGGGACCTCCCGGCTGTCCCCGCAAGAACGCTTGATCCTGCCGCTTCTGGCCGAAGGAAAAACGAATAAGGAGATCGCCGTCCAGCTTCGATTGAGCGATAAAACCGTGAAAAACTACCTGGCCAATATCTTCGATAAACTTCATGTCAAGCGCCGTACGGAAGCGGTTGCCTGGTTCATGAAAGAAACCCATGTGCCCGGTGCTGCGCGAAGTCAAAAATTTTAGCCCGCCTGTAATAACCTATTCCACGTAGTGCTTCCTCCTTCGTAAGACACCCTGGCCTCGACGACCCCTCTGGCGTTGGTGAGCCCGCAGGGCCTATACTACTCTCCAAGCTCATGTTCCAAGGTTGACCTACCTGGATCGGGTCAGGGCCGGCCTTGTAGTTTCATCTGGTATAAACGGGGCTCTTCTCTATGAGTGCGCCGCTGGATACCGACAGCTCGCAGTCCACCGAACTTGTCGATCTACGCCGCCAGGTTTTTGAATTGCAGCAGGCATTGGCCGATGCAAGACATAACCGTCCCCCAGCACACAAAGAGTTGGACTTGGTCCAGCAGGACCTTCGAGACACACTCGAAGCACAAGTCCGCGAACGCACAGCGGGGCTCGAACAAGCCGTCAACGACCTCAAACAGGAAGTCGAACGGCGGCAACTGGCTGAATCTGCGCTCAAGACGAGTGAACAGCGCTACCAGTCGCTTTACGAACAGAACCCCTTCATGTATTTCACGCTCACGGCCGACGGCACCGTGTTGTCCGTAAACCGCTTTGGAGCCGATCAACTTGGTTACCTGAAAGAAGACCTCATCGGCCAATCCATCATGAAATTGTTTGATCCAAGCGACCGGGAAACCGTGCTGACACAGTTGAAGGATTGTGCCGCCGGTCCCTACACACTGTTTCAGTGGGAAGTCCAAAAAATCCGAAAGGACGGAGCCAGGCTGTGGGTCAGAGAACGAGCACGGGCGATTCATGACCAAACCGGCCACATCCTCATCCTGATCGTCTGTGAAGATATCACGGAGCGCAAGCTGACGGAAAACCAACTCCACGAAACCACACGATTGCTCCATACCCTCGTCAAAGAATCGGCACTCCCGCTCATCAGCCTCGATCGAGACGCGTGCGTGACCAGCTGGAATCAGGCCGCGACACACCTGTTCGGTTGGTCCGAACAGGAAGTCCTTGGCCGCGAGCTCCCCTATATCCAGCCTGGTGAAGAAGCGGCAGCCGATGCACTGTGGCAAGCAGGAACTCGAGGAGAGGTGGCCGGTCCTATCGAGCTGAAACGCCAGCGCAAAGACGGCGCGATCCTCGACCTTCTCCTCTGGCCCGTTTTTGTCTACGACGAGTTCAAGCAAGTCTCTGTCGCCGTCGGCATCTATGTCGACCAGTCGGACCGGAGGCAGGCCGAGGAAGCCTTACGGGCAAGCGAGCTGAGGCTTCAGCGCTTCGTGGCTGAAGCGCCGGTCGGGCTCTGTATCCTCGATGAAAACTGGCGCGCAATCAGCGCCAACAAAGCTTTTTGCGAGCTGACGGGGTATGGCGAACGTGAAGTTATCGGCAGTACCTATGCGCTCTATACACACCCGGAAGATCTTTCCGCCAACATCGTGTTGACGGACGAGTTTTTCCGCGGGATCCGATCGGAATATACCCACGAAAAACGATACATCCGAAAGTCCGGTGAAATTATTTGGGTCTCGGTCAAAGCGACTCGTGTTGAGTTATCCGGCCATGCCGGGCCGCTCCTCCTTGCCGCAGTTCAGGACATTACCGAGCGCAAACTGGCAATGGAAGAGCGTGAGCATTTGAGCCGAGACTTGCATGACAATATTTTACAAGCCCTCTACGCGGTCGGCATGCAGTTGGAAGCCGGTAAATTGTCGATGGGGAAATCTCCTCGTCGATCCAAAATCCACATCGCTCAAGCCGTTGACCAACTGAATAGTCTGATGCTCGACGTCCGGCGGTTCATTGCCTTGCTGACGCAGCGCACTACGGCGGAGCCGGACT
>JAHBWU010000023.1 GCA_019636835.1 Nitrospira sp. | reverse complement strand
CACAGAAGAAATGGCAACCCACCAATGAGGCGCTTTTTATGGAACACACTCAGCAGGCAGGGTCTCGTTGTAAGAGTAATTCTTTAGCCACTCTCTACCTCTGGCAGGTCCTTGCAGTCTCTGCCTTCATCAGCCTTGGTCTCACTTCTGAATGCTTGGCGTTTACTATTAGCCCGACAGCTCTAACCTTTAATGCTGTTCAAGGCGAGACAAACCCACCCACCCACCCAGACGATATCCGCCTACAGGAACAGTTCGCGTGAGGCTACATTAACCAGCGCAGATAGTGCCTCCTGGCTGACGGTTTCGCCATCAACAACCTCCATAACAAGCACAGCGCAGATTTCGGTGGCTGTCGATGCAAATGGGCTTGCAGCGGGTACCTACAACGCAACCATCACGATCAGGGTTGGAAAACGGGCAAAGACGACAGTCCCTGTGACTTTGACGATATCGTCCTCCTCTCAGCCCCCACCATCAGCCACGACAGCCACCCTCGCGTGGAACCCTGTCACCGACTTAACTTTAGCCGGCTATAAAGTTTATGTAGGGACAACTTCTGGCCTCTATACAAGAACAATTGATGTCGGCAATATTACATCCTACATCGTTGACAGTTTACCTACCGCGACAACCTACTATTTCGCCGTCACCGCATATAACAGTGCCGGCGAGAGCTTGCCCTCCAACGAGGTGAGTAAAAGCATCTACTGACCATCCTCTGTGAATGAGTACGAAGAAATACGGGGTGATCATTCAGCATCAGCCTGTTCCATCCTGAGCTTTGTGAAGGTTGAACCCTTCACAGCCTACACTTCTAATTCTCGACGAACCAATCAAAGCATCTAAAAATCAAGCTCATAGATTATTTTCTCTCGGCATCACTTTTGCTGTGCTCCTCTTCGCCTAGGAAAACGAAAATCGTGGTGATCCTCTCTGTCTTACACTGGTCACCGCTGGACGAAAACTTAATACCAGCATAGCTCCGTACCATTTCATTCATAGGAGTGTCTCTATGTTGACGCTTGAGGATCTTGAGTATTCGGTTCGCTTTGTCTCTCGGAAATCGAACATCTCGATAACCTATCTGACACTTCTAGTTCTCCTACTTATGCCACTAGCTGGTTGTTCAGGTGAGGGAGCTGGAGGACCGATAATTTCTAGCCTCTCTACGCCTACGGACGCTTCGACAGGACTGGACTCGGATCTAACTTCTGATTCCGAGGTGGCAGATTCTGATCAAGAAAAAGAGCCGATAATTACTATGACCCCGACACCAACAGGAGTTACCGCACATTTGACATGGGATCATCCCCCTGACTTCAACGCAACTGGCTACCGCGTCCACTATGGAAAACGCTTACCAGAAGAACCAAGCTCAGAAGAGCCAAATTTAGAAGAATCAAGTTCGGAAAAACCAAATGCATGTTCTGATGGGGAAAGCCAAGCTGTCGAGGATCCATCCGCCACGATCACAGGGCTTGAACCCAACACATCATACTTTTTCGTTATCCGTGCGTTCAACGAGTCGGAGAGCCTCTGTTCGAATGAGTTTATGGCGGTGACGCCTTCAGCTCAATCATGAGAGCTGCACATCTCTTGCGTAAAGGGAGACTACATTATCCAGAGGCCCTTCTCCAGCGACAAGGGATTTGGCCCATACAAGAAATTGCACTTTTTCACCCCCATCGCACACAAAATCCTGTGATGCATCATTCCGCTTCAAGGGGTTGGTGGTCCATCAAGCCATCTCAACTGAAGTGAGTGCGACTTATACAGGGTCTGTTACAGACGAACATCCATAGTGAAACGTCCATCATCAAAGAAAGGCCATGACACTGATGCGACACTTCTTAATGGCAC
The DNA here is from genome assembly GCA_019636835.1 of Nitrospira sp. GTDB lineage: Bacteria > Nitrospirota > Nitrospiria > Nitrospirales > Nitrospiraceae > Nitrospira_D. The sequence goes on along the minus strand of JAHBWU010000023.1, from coordinate 42,857 downwards.
ACACCAACCAACAGGCTCGGTCTCATCATACGACTTCGTCCACACCCTGGTTCTGGCAGGTGATTGGGATCACGGCATTCCTCTGCCTTGGGCTCGTTTCTGAAGGCTTGGCGTCCCACACTGTTAGTCCGAAATCGCTGACCTTTTATGCTGTGCAGGGTGCGACAAACCCACCGACGCAGACAATAACCTCCTCCAAGGCCACTTCTTCCACAGAAACGCTCACGGCCTCAGACAATGCTACTTGGCTGACAGTGTCGCCCACCACAACATCTGTGATCACAAGTAAGAAGCTCACGGTTGCTGTCAATACCAGCGGGCGTACAGCGGGGACATACAAAGCAACCATCACAATCAAGGTGAACACCTGGTACACTTGGTCGATCCCGGTGACGTTGATTATTTCGCCCGCCACCTCGTCGCCCCCTTCATCACCATCACCCACGACGTCTACTGCCACTCTCACATGGAACGCGACCACCGGCACAGTCAGCGGTTATAAAATCTATGTGGGGGAAGCGCCTCGTCTCTATACACGGACCATCACGGTGAGCAACGTCACCTCCTCGACCGTGAACAGTTTGACCGTGGGCCGGATGTACTATTTCGCCGTCACGGCGTATAACAGTGCTGGCGAGAGCGGTCCCTCGAACGAGGTCAGCAAAACGATCCAATGATCAATGTACCGCTACCCCAATCCTGATAGTTTGTTGCGGAAAGCATTACGGATTCTTTGTATAAAAACAAAGGGCCATCCTTCTATTTGGAGGATGGCCCTTCTATATGATGTTGGTCCCTTTACGAGTTAACTCTTAACAGGAGTAGAGGAATGCTTCGACGTTCCCGTCTTCTTGAGATTGACTGACGCACTCGCTCGCGGTCAGGTGTCCAAATGAGCGGTATGGGCCTGGTTATCCACGCGCCAGGCTTCAATGACCGCCTGAGCCTTGCCAAGCGACGTGAACTGATGCACGTTAAAACATTTCTATGTTTCAGTGTAGACCTCATTTGAGCAGACACCTCTAACTCCGTTATAGGCACTCACCGCAAAGTAGTAGGTCGACCCTGGATCTAAGCCGGTTACAGTTCCCTGGGTGGACGAAACGTACATTGCTTGATCGTACGCGCACGAGCCAGGCTGGTTGGGAGATTGTTTTCCATAATGAATGTAATAGCCAATTATGTTTGACTCATTGACAGGGTCCCAGATCAAGCTGATCGTCGATCCAGACGGGGTAGAGCTTGTAGGAATCATTGGTTCCTGCTCGCCACCAGCTCCACAGCCGGTGAGAGATAGGAAAATCATGCCTATGACGATCGAACAGCCGCGAGCGATGATTAATTCCGAATTCCGGATGAGCCTGTGCAGCAATAAAACCATTTTAAGAAGCAGCTTAATAGTCGATACCCTGGCGATGGAGGTCCCGCTCTCGAGGATGCTGACTACCAAGGCCACTCGCCGCCTTGCGGTTCATCGTTTGTTCGGCTCTACTGATTCGGGTTGCCATCACCACCTCCTGGGTCCCTGTCAGGACCTTTTCATAGCGGTGGCCTCAATTTCAAGGGGAGCGGGATATGATTGCGGGAAGACCTACAGATTCTTTGTACAAAAGCAAAAAGCCAACCTCCAACGTGGAGGATGGCTTTTTGCTCTATTCTCTTTATCGACAAAGAGTTTGGTTAGTCTTTCCGTGCAGTCCGCTTCCAGATTCCAAGCCCGGCTAACCCAGCCCCTAACAGCACCAAAGAGGACGGTTCAGGAGCAGATACACACCTCCGACCACAAGGTAGGGGTATTGGGTTTGGTCTAGTCCACAAATTCTTCAACCAACTACTAAGGCTGGTACCATCAGTAGTAATGCTACTGCTAGTTTGAGCCATCGCAAGATCCCCTGAGAATCCTAGAATCATTACGACGCCCCCTAACAGGATATAATGAACCAACCTACTCACTTTTTTCATCTTTGACCTCTCCTCGTACACATTGATAGGCCTCAGAGCGTTGAACATTGGTTTAAGCACAACTCGTGCTACGGCAATGCGTGTTATAAGCATTTGAAAATATTATGACTTTTCGTATTATTTTTCATTCGTAAAATGCTGACTGTAAAAAATTATTACAGTATTTTCATAAAATGGCATAGAGTAGATTTTTTTAAATATTTTCAATAAGTAATGAAATAATTGAACTGTAAACTAATTGTACATGTCTCAGTTTCTTTACACTCCTCTTTCTAGTTTATTGGTAAGTTTTGGCAACCTTAATCCATACCTAGACAGCAACTGGTAAAGGGTGGGGCGGCTAATCCCTAATTCAAGAGCCGTCTTGGACAGATTGCCACCAGCTTTTTCCAGCACCAACTGCACCAGCTCCTTTTCTCGAAGATCGCGTGCGACTCGGAGTGTCGTGGAATCCTGATCGACGAAGGAAAGGTCTTTCAATTCCAAATTCGAAGGGGTGATGTACTTCCCTTCCGCCATCACCACGGCCCGTTTGACTCTATTTTCCAGCTCTCGGACATTTCCAGGCCAATTGTGCGCCAACAACGCTTCGATCGCTTGCGGTGTAAACCCTTTCAATACCCTTTTTTGTGCTTCTGCAAACTTCATTAAGAACGCTCTCGCGAGGAGTGTGATATCTGAACCCCGTGCTTTCAGACTAGGGATGGGGATGGCCACCACACAAAGCCTGTAAAACAAATCTTCTCTGAATCGACCACTGTTGATAGCCTCTTGCAGATCAATGTTCGTCGCAGCAAGAACCCGAACATCGACCGAGACCTTATCCTTCCCCCCCAGCCGATAGATGTCATGATCTTGCAAAAATCGCAGCAACTTGACCTGTAGACTCAGTGGAATATCGCCGATTTCATCCAAGAAAAGCGTGCCGCCTTGTGCGGATTCGATCCGGCCCTTTCGTTGCTGGGCAGCTCCGGTAAACGCCCCCTTCTCATAACCAAACAGCTCGCTCTCCAGCAATGTCTCTGGAATCGCGCCGCAGTTGATGGCTACAAAAGGTGCCTCCTTGCGCTTGCTCAGACGATGGATCGCCCGAGCCACAAGTTCTTTCCCCGTCCCACTCTCCCCAGTGATCAGGACCGGGACGTCAGAAGGCCCAACGCGACGGATCAGGCCAAATATGTTTTGCATAGGCTTGCTGTTTCCCACAAAATCTTCAAATTCGGTCGAGTCATATTGTTCCTGAATGGCACGACTCTCCCTCTCCAAGCTAGAGCGATACGTTGCCCGCTGCAACACCACCTTCAACACCTCGAGCTGCACAGGCTTTTCAATAATGTCATACGCGCCAATTTCGAAAGCGGCAACGGCTCTTGCTCGATCGCTGTCGCCCGTCATAGCAATCACCTTCGCCACCGGATTCAGTTGAAGGGTCTCACGCAGAATCGCCAACCCTTGAGATGCCCCATCCACGTCGGAGGGAAGCCCCAGATCAAGCAACAGCAGCGGTGGCATGACCTGGCGAATTTTCGACATGGCATCCGCGCGATCCGATGCCTCAAGGACCTGGTAGTCGGACGCCAGTGCCCATTTCATCTGAGTACGAACAACGGCATCATCGTCAACAAGGAACAAGATAGGACGTGTTGTCATGGCTTATGACGTCTCCTTCAAAAAGTAGACACGCCAGACGGAGAACTTCTGGAGATTGACGTTGGCCCCAGGCCAGATTGGCTTGGACGGGTCAGAACGCCACTCCATTCCCCACTAAACTGCAAAGTACATTTGCGTGAGAATGTTATTTGTCAGCGGAGCAGCAATGATATCTCCGGGTGACCATTGAATTGTAGGTGTAGTCGTTATCACCCCCAAAAACCCCGTGGTGCTGTAGAAATATACAGGCGCGTTATCCAGACGCCCCATACCAGAAATCGCAAGGCCAAATGGTTTCCCACGTGTTTCAAATCCGCTGAATGCGATGGCTGTCACAATGGGATTTCCGGTAAAGTGAAACAAGTCTCCATTGTCGATATTCAAACCTTGTGAGGTATACCAATTCCCCGAAGGCACACCGAAGGTGGTCGGGAAGCAAGAAGGAGCATTCAGACATGTCGCAGTGATTGGTTTATTTACTGCCAGCGCCCATGCACCGTAATAATCAAATACCAAAAATCCCATGTTACCCTCCTAGTGTCTTGTTGTAGTGCTCCCCTAAAATCAAGCCGCCTGGGTTGACTGTCGCACCCGGTATTGCACCGGGCTTTGATACCCGAGCGCCTGATGGGGACGCTCACGCGTCGTACCACTGCAGCCAGCCCCGAATGACTCGCCGCGTGTCCTCAAAATTCAGGAACATGTGCTGCCAGACTGGACGAACCAGCGCGCTGCTGCTTCAGTATGCGATAGACCGCTTTGGGATTGACTCTGATCTGATCCCGGAATCGCAAGTGCACCCAAAGCCGGTGATAGCCGAATGTCGGATGGTCACTCATGAGAACCTTCTCCCGCCACTCTTCGATCTCAGCCACGGTCAGCCCGTGCTGGCGAGCGGTCTCATCGACGGAGGTCTCCCCCTTCAGGATAACGACCACCAATGCGATCCGTCGTTTGGCAGTCCACCGCTCAATGGGTTCTGCTGTTTGGATGTCGTCGCCACCTCCTCCGTCCATGACAGGACTTTGTCGTAGCGGTAGTCTCAATTTCAAGGAAAACGGGATAGTCGATCCCTACAGTCGGCACAGTCCAGTATCGAGGCGGCTTTTACGCCGACCGGGACCCACGGTTGTCGCGGTGCTCGACGGGTTTGAGACTCACCCTGTTTCGCCACGATGATTACGGTAGACAATGGGGGTGAATTTGCCTCGAAGACGCTCGACACCTGACATATCAACATGAGGGCAAGCTGGATTTCATCCAACCCGGCAAACCTGTGGAGGATGCGGTGATTGAGAGTTTTAATGGACGCTTCCGAGACGAAGTTTACACGCGAATGGGTTGGTCTCGCTGCAGATACGCCTCTATATTTATGTTACTTGAACAATGGATGGTACAACGCTGCAGTTCTCTGAGCCACCATGTCGACATCTAACCAGGAACCTATCTTATTACAAGCTGCCCGTCCTAGCGCCTCTCTAAGACTACTGTCGTTTACGAGCCTATTGATTGCATCTCGAAGCCTGTCGACATCTCCGGTTTGAACAAGTAACCCATCCCTTCCATGAGAAATCATCTCCTTAGGCCCGCCATCGTCAGCTGCGACAACCGCTTTTCCTGCCGCCATGGCTTCAGCGACGACCATTCCGAATGGCTCGGGTTCGATGGAAAAATGGACAAACACATCGATCGCTGCGTAGAGGGCATCCACATCGCGCCGATACCCCGTCAAAATGAAGCGATTTCTGTGTTCCGATTCGGCAATGATCTGTTTTATGCCTGCAAAGTATTGCTTCTCCGAGTCATCAGCCTCATCACCCACAATAACTCCCAGAACCTTAGAATTATGGTCCATGACTCTCAATATTGCATGGACAAATTCTCTTTGACCTTTCCATTCTACTACCCGGCCCACAATAGCCACGGCGATCTGATCATTTTCAATGCCCAGTTCCTTCCGTACAGAGGACCTCATTGTAGCTGCGCCACGGATTGACGAGACCTCTACAGGATCATAGACGGTTACGATCTTGTCTCGATGAAACCCCTGAGCTTCTACACTCTGAGAAACAGCATCAGAAACCCCTATGACTAAGGCTGCGCCCTGGAGGTTGTCCCTTGTACTACAATCCCAATGAGCGAAGAATCCCCGACAATGAAGAACCCTAGGCACGCCAAGCACATAGGCAGCCGGACGTGAGTCTACAAAGAATCCCGAATTTGCATGGATAATTTCAGCTTTATGCCGCCAAGCTACCCACAGAATGAAACCGAACGAGTACGCGGTCTCAAAACTTTCAAGGAGTGCAAAGCATTTTCTCAAAAACCCAGAAAACCAAGGTAGCGGAATAGCTTGCTGTACAAAACTTCTGAATCTCTCTTTTTTCCGATAGTCCAGTATGCGCCGATACCATACGTAAGGCACTCCCTGAAGCCAGGCATCGATTACATTCTGATCTTGTGCCGTAATAACGAGAGGTTCGACAATTTCTCGAAATGATGAGGAACGGAGCAAGAGTGAAAGGCTTTTCAGAGCACCGCCAAACGCAATGCTATTATCAATATATAGAATCCTTATTTTCTCAGAGCGATTGATACCCACCGCGCCCCCTAACTCGAAGTCTTGATACGCCTATTGGGACTATTAAACATAGCGTCTTAAGTTATGCCGCATAATCTTCGTAGGACTGAATTGGGTCTTTTCCAGCAGTCGAAGCACGTGGAGACGTCGGTCAGCACGTCGTCCAAGGTGGCGAAGAACCGGTTGTGCGTCGCCAGGCGGCGGGCGAGCTTCCAGGCTCGTTCGATGGGGGCCAGTTGCGGACTGTACGGCGGCAGAAAGAGCAGGGTGAGTACAGCTCGATATTTTCGAAGCAACGGTTTGAGCAGGGCCGCGTGGTGGTACCGGGCATTGTCCAGCACCAGCACCGAGAGAGGGCTCCGGAAATTCGGACAATGTGATAAGTGGGAGCCTGGCTTCACCCGCCCCGCCGAGGGGTGGTCAACGAAAGGAGCGAGGCGATGAAGAGAACGAGACGCAATCACGGAGCCACCTTCAAAGCGCAAGTGGCTGTTGCGGCCATCAAAGGCGACCAGACGCTGGCCGAGTTGGCCGAGCAGTTCAGTGTCCATCCCACCCAGATTACCGACTGGAAGCAGCAACTACTGGCCCGAGCCGCAGACGCATTTGGCGGATCACCCCCACCATCAGACACTCCGGATCTGAAGACGCTCCATGCGAAGATCGGGCAACTGACCCTGGAGAATGATTTTTTAGAAGGCGCGCTCACCAAGGCGGGTTTGCTGAGCGCAAAGAGATGATTGATCGCACCCATCAATTACCGATCGGGCGACAATGCCAGTTGCTACAACTCGCCCGGTCGACCGCATACTACCAATCGCGGCCAGTCTCCGAGACGACGCTGATGCTTATGCGCCGGATTGACGAACTCCATCTCCAGTATCCGTTTGCCGGAGCTCGGATGCTGCGCGATGTCCTCCGACGCGAGCGGTATCGAGTCGGACGGCGGCAGGTGGCCACCATGATGAGACGGATGGGGATCACGGCTGTGTACCGCACGCCCCGGACCAGCCGCCGGTATCTCGCCCATCGGATCTACCTCTATTTGCTGCACCCAGAGCCGCCGATAGCCAAACGTCGGATGTTGCTGAATCCAATACCGCAACCGCTCCAGCCAGGGCGGCGCGACCTCGGTGGCGCGGTCCTCCGGTCGCCCGGTGCAAACCCGCCCGGCTCACGCCGAACACCTGGCGACTGCGTCGTTCCGAGACATCCGACACGGCGGCCTTCACGCGTCGGATGTCGTCCGGTCCAACGGGTAGGGTTTCAACGCCTCCCGTAAAATGTCGTCGTCCAGCACCAGATCCCCGATCTTCTGCTTCAACTTCTTGATCTGTTCGTCCTTGAGCGCTTCCTCGTCCTTGGGGCGACTGCGGAGCGCGTTCTCCGCCCCTACCAGAAACTTCTCCCGCCACTCCTCGACCTCCGTCACCCTCAGCCCGTGCTGGCGGGCCGCCTCTGCGACCGAGGCCTCGCCCGTCAGAAGACTCACGACCAGCGCCACCCGCCGCTTCGCCGTCCACCGTTCAATGGGCTCTGCTGCTTCTGCTGCCATCGCCACCTCCTTGGTCCATCGCAGGACCTTGTCGCAGGGGTGGTCTCAATCGCAAGGGGAGCAGGATACCAGTTCACCAGCCTGGAATTCACCGGGCTGCTACAGGGCCACGGGATTCAGATCAGTATGGATGGAACGGGGCGCTGGCGCGACAACGTCTTTGTCGAACGGTTGTGGCGGAGTCTCAAATATGAGGAGGTCTATCTCTATGCGTACGAGACCGTCCACGATGTTCAGCAGGGGATCGCGCACTTGACGGACGCACGCCCGATCGCGTGTACTGGGAGAACCTGCCTGCGCGGCCTACCGCCGCGTAGGTGCATACCACCAGATGCCACTTATGAATGGGCAGAAACTGTCCAAACAGCCGGAGCCACCTCTCCCACCCCGGCAACGCCCTAAGGCCTGAGTCTGCTGCCCTCTTTTGCGCCTGCGGCGTGTTGATGGGCGCGAATGATGGTGGCATCAATCATCAGCCATTCCGTGTCGGCATCGACCGCCAGGGTATTGAAAATCATTTGCCAGATCCCTGCGTTCGCCCACCAACGGAACCGTTGGTGGACTCCAGACCACGGTCCATACATGCGAGGCAACAAGCGACAGGGGGCACCGGTGCGCCCCATCCACATTACGGCCTCGATAAAGCGCCGATTATCGCCCGTGCGGCCCACGCGCCGGCTTTGCCGGGAAGCGAATCCTTGATCCGTTCCCACTGATCCTCGCGTAGATGCTTCGTATAGTCCATGAGAACCTCCTTGGTAGGGAGATTCTCGCGCACTGTTCGATAAATGTCGACAGGGCCTAGTCAAGCTTTGTCTCAAACAAGACCAACATCGTACTTATTGGACTCTCAAATTGCTTGGAGGACCCGGAGGAACAGTACTGGATCCTGACTCTGGATCAACCAGAAAGGTTGATATGTCTGACCATGATTTCGTGACAATGAGATTGTCGAAATATCGGATGTGGGCCGGAGCATTATACGCAGGCTGTGCGATCGTTCCACCAAACTCAATATAGCCAAAGTCGTTGTTAGACGTATTCATGGTCTTAATATTCCTACAATCAAGAAATTTCTGTCCATTAACCCAGGCTTCGGCCCGTCCGGTCGAACCACTAGACATAGTAATTCCCATAATAATGTTATGCCAGCGGTTGTAGGCCAGCTGTGGGACCGTTCCGCCCACATATGGAGGCACATTCGGGTGATAGATATCATTCACCTCACCACAAACACCACCTACGTTATGGTGATAACTAGGATTTCCAATCCATAAAGTAAAATGATGATCCAAGCATTGAGTAAGCGAATCCCAACACCCCATACTTAGATCCCAACGAAAACCTCCACTTGATCCTGGGGAATGCAATCCAACTCCCTTGTCGGCACTATTTGCACCTGGACCGTCGCGCCAAATATCTCCGTTGGGATTTTGAAAGTTCATTTGAAATGCAAGGTAAATTACATCACCCTCACTTGTGTCCACCCTACACATGCCAGAGCATTGGATTTGGTTACCAATTGCTAACGTAGACGCTGGCACATCCCATCGAAAGCATATATTACCAGTCGGAGCAGATACACCAGGGTCACAATTTGACTTTTGCGCGGCTTTGCCCCTAGAGACAGAAGGATATCCACACGAAGTAGTACAAAATGGATCGGGATCGGGGAGCAATGTCCCGACCGAATATGTCTCTCCTCCAAGGTTGATGATTGGAGCGGCTTGTACCGATCCAGGCATAAATGATGCCCCGCCTGTTAAGAACGCCATAAATACAAACAGCAGCATAGGACTCATGGAGAATCTCCTTAGATTACTAGATGGATATGATTGCATGAAATGTAACTTCATCTAGCAAGCAACATCAATGCCAAATTCTAAATTATATTTAGTTCATATTTCATTGTTTTCATTGAATATCGTGAGCCGGCTATCCCTGTAACTTTTCGTCTTTGTAGCTCTTGGCATACACATGCGCCCCAAGCGATCAGTTCCATCCTTCAAGACATCTCCCTATATATTACCCCTGAGCCATCCCGCCTTAGCATCTGTTCTTCTTTGAACGGAACGAAGAACACTCTGAGCGATAATGGGCAGATGATACCGGTAGATATTTCTCAAGAAATACGAATAACTACTGATGCGATGACAGATCTCCTTCTTCCTTGCAAGCATGAGATAGTCAAGTTCCAGGCGATTCACTAAATCCTGACATGATAGGTCATGAGCAAGACACTGCTTGTCGAGTACCATCCCTAATCTGGATATTTGCTTTAAAAACTCTTCCTCGCGATTTGCTCCAGCAAGGATCTCTGGCTGCCACTTGTTATTTATCCAAATTGGAATGAGATCATAATAAATTGTTCCATCCTTTGAAATTGTGGCTCGGACAGCCATCGTTTCCCGGGTCGAACGTTGCCACATATCAAATACGAAGTTTCCCAAACTGTAGATGATGACGGCCTTTCGATAGCGCTCGACCGCTTGAAGCACGTGCGGATGATGTCCGATAATGAGATTGACTCCAACTTCATCCACAAGACGATGCGCCAGTTGCACTTGTTTGGGGGACGGAAAGTCGATGTACTCATATCCCCAATGGAGCGAGAGAAGCAGAATATCAGCTTGCCCCCGAAAAGATGCCACCTCCGACAACACGTTATCGAAGTTTTGTTGGTGCGCGTATGGGACGGAAGGCCCCTTGTGATAATTCTCAGGGCATAGCGAATACGAGAGGACCATCACCTGCACACCGTTGATCGACATCCTTACAGGGTCACAACGGCCACCGGAATCTACCAAACCGGCGACCTGCACCCCATTGTCTCGTAAGACCTGTACAGTGTCCCAAAATGCAGCCTCACCATGTTCCATGCAATGATTGTTGGAAAACCCAACCACATTAAAACCCGCCGCAGCTAACATCGAGCCGAATCGTGGAGATCCCCGAAACTCCTCCGATACAAGGTTCCCTCGAACAAGGCCCCGATCGGATAAAACAACTTCGACATTGCCAAAGACAATATCGCCTCCGCGAAGTAGTTCCGAGACCTTGGCGAACGGGCTCTCCCCTCCAGATTTCTCGATCATACTCTTGACCCCGTGGCCAAATGTGACGGGATGATCGCCCAACATGATATCGCCGACCGCTACTAGCTTAATTGCGTCACTCATTTCAGTCTGTCCCCCACTCCCGCAAATACTATTCATCGATTACAGAGATAAAGTCCGCTTTTTTTCCTTTTCGGGCATGCAACTCCTCGCCGTATTTGACTTGCACATTGAGATCACGAGCAAAGTATTTTTCTATTTCCTCAGATAAAGCCGTCCGATGCGCCTCCTCCAGATGCCCTTCAATGCGGAGCACTAGAGCACCTTTTTGCGTTTGTTCGGCCTGGTAGTTCAATATGAGACCATGTTCCATGGCCAAATTCTTAAAGACATAGTAAAGCGTGAGGCTGGGATACTGAGTCGTCTTTCCATGGATGACCTTCCCAACCCTCCCCAACACTTCCAGCACAATCTCGTGCTGCATGCCACATGCGCATCGGGATGTTTTATCGAGCCGAATGTAATCGCCCAATTTATAGCGAATGATCGGAAACGATTTCGAAACGAGATTCGTAACTAACACCTCATTGTTGACTTCTTCGACGATGACGGTTTCCATATTCACATGCATGGCCCCCAAAGGACACTCGAAGGCGATGATGCCGGCTTCTGCTGCGCCATATTCGCTGATAATGGGGATCCCGAACGCGGTGTTCACTTCGTCACGATATTTATCGAAGATCTTTTCCGAGGTGCCTTTGATCATTTTCAGATGAGGGAAACTCCATGCCTGCTTCTTGGCATTGACCCGCTTTGCCACCTCATAAATCATGGACGAATACCCAGACAAATAGACCGCAGAGCTGAGCTTAGCGATAAATTGGTCAATTTCCTCATTCTTGTATGAAAACAACCTGAATCGATTCTGAAGCACATCGAGCAGGCGCGTCTTAAGCGCACGATTCCATGAGAAATTGTAGCCCCACAGATAGCCATTGCGATCCCAAGGGTTCACCCCATACCAATGGTATCCTCTGAACACGGATGCCCTATGCCATGCATCCCATTCCCCGTTCCGATAAAACACAAGGGGTTTGCCAGTACTTCCTGATGTTTCCGAATAAAAATGCCTCTCCGCAGGAACGCGCCATTGGATTTCGTCCTTAAAGCGGAGAAGATCCTCCTTCGACGTAGGTGGAATTTGTTTGAAATCTTCTAAGCAATTCAAATCAGATGGGCGAAGACCCTTCGAATCCAGTTTCTTTCGGTAGTAGGGAGCGTTGTCGTACGCGATTGCGATCAAATTCCGGAGACCCCTCAGCTGTTCAGCTTCCAAATGTTGGCGAGTCCAGGTTTGCATTTGACGAAGCGACTCCCACTTTTGCCGAATTTGAGGATTCCGCAAGAACATCCCCGCGCGATAGAGTAATTCAAAAACCATCAACGGTATTCGCTTCCTCTATGGTGCGCACTCATGCCTCAACATCATCCCCACGCCGTGATCGATAGAGAGCCGTCCATGGGTTTATTTACGCCTCCTGTTCAAGAACACTCTCCAACCCTGCCATGAGACGCTCAGCGTCAACATCCCAGTTATATTTCCCGACAACCGCCCGCTCACCTTCCTTCCCGAGTCTCTCTCGAAGAATAGGATCCATCAACCGTTTCAACTGAGCACAACAATCATCGGGATCATCATCTTTATAAATTAGACCGCATTGTGTATCTGTCACAATTCGCCTCATGGGGATCACGTCCGACGCCAACACGGCCTTACCGGCTGCCATATAGTCAAACAGCTTATTCGGAATCGTATTATCCCAGTGACTACATTTCCGGTGCGAAATGATACAGACATCCGAAGAGGTAATATATTCTGGCACGAGCCGATTATCGATCCACCCTTCAAACGACACATATTGCTCTAAATGAAGGCGGATCACGAGATTTTTCAAAGACCCAATGGCATTCCCACTGCCAACTAAAGTGAGATGGATCTGTTCGGTATGATCGATGAGCTTACAGAGCGCAGATATTACAACGTCTAAGCCTCTCGAATAATTAACATACCCTACATACATCAGAATAAATTTTCCTCGATGCGCTTTGAGGGAGCCCGGAAATGAAGCTGTGCCTTTCTTGAAACGGCGATGCCTGGGAGTGTTTCCAACGAGAGTAATCGCGCGCGGGTCAACTCCCATACGAATCAACCGATCGCGAGACTCCTCAACCACAACCAATATGTGATTTATCATTCGAAGCGTACATAGCTCTACCCAGTCCGCCAAGCGCGGGTTCCTGACAACTACATTTACAAGTCTAAACGGCTCAAACTTCCATACTGCACGCAGTAACTCCGGATAACATTCTGCCATATCTAGAGCTACGGGCACTTGACAGATCCGCCCCGCCCATACTGCTGCAAGCGCCATCGGAAGGTCTCTGACGATAATGAGCTGAATTCTATGTCGACGGATAAGGCGAACAAGTCTGACCAACCATATAGGATTGACGAAAGCAGGAAATGTCACTATCGAGTTAAGCCAATTCGGAATCCACCGAGGAAGGCCAACCCGATGAATTCTCACGCTTTGATAGACTTCCTCCTCGGCACGGCGGGCTTCATTGCGGCAAATAATATGGGCGGCATTTCCATTTGAAATGAGAGTGTCACATATCTTTTCGACTCGCACATCCCACGGGTACTCTGAATCCCAAACAAAAAGTGCCTTCATTATTAACCGAATAGTACAATACCGCTTTCACCAGGCCCTTTCGGATGATTGAGGCCGAAAGGTCGCCCGAAGATTTTCACGAAGGTCCGAAAGATCCGCCCAAAAATAAGAAGCCGCAAACCGCCCATTTATCCCCACTGAGTAATACTCGGTAACGTGCTTGCGCTTTAAAGCATACCGTTCGCTCAGTGATTGATTCCTTCCAGCAATGCAAGTAAATCCAGCCTCGTAACCTGCCTCCTGAGCCTTTTGCAAGACAAATGCGTCGTGGTCACCGTTTGGATATGATATGTATTTGACTGGCCTATTCAATTGTCCTTCAATGGCCATCTTAGATTCCAGAAGCTCCTCAAACACATCTTGCCTTTTGATTTGAGTAAGGATAGCGTGAGTCTTTGTGTGAGATCCAAACTCCATTTTGTGAGCGGCCATCGCCCTCACTTCATCCCAGTTCATCATCAAACGTCCACAACCCGCCTTTGGGAAAAGCACCTCTTGCGCGAGCAAGTCCAGAGAACTATGGATTAATCCTGCATCGTACTTCTTTAGCGTGTTAACAAGATCGTTAATTCGCTTACTAACGAGTTCATCGGGAGCCATTATTGCACGGTGAAGTTGATCAGTTAAATCTGTCGGTAACAGCTTCAATTCCAGAGACTTCAACTTAGCCATATAATTTGCTCGGATGAAATTGAGAATGCCCACAAGCCGTTCCGGCCAAAATATCTTCTCTGTTCCTATGTAATCGCTCGCAAGAAAGAATATGGCCGAGACATCGAGTTTCACCAATACAGGAAATGCATGGATATAATTATCCCTCCATCCGTCATCAAACGTAATTACGCATGCATCGTTCAGACGATGGATTCCTTCGCCGAGCTGAGCCGCAAGATCCGATGTCGTTATGACGCGAAAGTTCTCTCTTAGGAATCGGATCTGCTGTTCAAATACAGAGACAGACACCTTCAGCGGGTCCCCATAATCCGGCACAGCAGTCACACGATGATAGGTGACCACCAAGAGTCCTTCACGATCAGAACGAAGTAAAGCGGACAAAGAATGTGCTGCCGTTATACAGCACTTCTTCAGCAGGGACAAATGTATCATGTTCGCGTCACCTCTGCCTTGCCATCATTACACTAGACTCACACAATGCTGAACCATCTTATCGACAACGACATCCCAGTTGAACGTGGTTTTAACCTTTGTGTAACCGTATGCCCCCATTTGCCTCGCGAGATGCCCATCTCGGAGTATTTCACATATCCAATCAGCTAAAGTTTCGTGATCATTAGGTTCAACCAAAAACCCGCCCCTTCCGTGTTCGATTATTTCTGGCATGGCACAAATGTTTGTACCTATACAAGGTACCCGGTGTGCAAAAGCTTCACAGAACGCAATGCCAAAAGGCTCAAAATTCGATGGCAGGACGAAGACCGAAGCTTCCTGATATGACCTTGTCAACAGATCTCGATCTCGTACGAAGCCGCGAACCTCTACACCCTCCTCATCAATCTGAAGCTGTGGCCCGATAATTACCAGACGAGCATCTCGAATTGTACTTCGCACTTTTCGAAATGCTTTCAAGACAACTTGACCTCCCTTACGGTCAAAATTCTTGCCCACAAACAAGATCGTTCTTCCGTCGTATAACTTCGGTTTATGGTCAATACCGGAATCCAAATTAATTCCTGCATAGACCGTCTTGATCTTAGATTCTGATATTTTGAAATCCTGAATGAGTGACCGTTTCAGCCAATCGCTCATCACGAAAATCAGAGCAGCTCGCCTGTAAACTTCCGCTTCCTGTTGAATGGTCTTGCGAAGCCTTTCCCCTCCACAGTGTGCCCCATGGGCCAGTGGACCACCCTGGGTGGCAAGTATGATATTGCTATCATGGTAGGATACAAATGGCGTAGGAAGGTCCCCATTGCTAGGTAAAAACATTGCGCCGTCCTGGAATACAACATCATATTTGTTTCGAATCTCAGCTAAGGCCTTTTCAGCGATACCTGTCCGTATCTTAAACGCCTGAGGGTTCTGATGGAGCTTATTTCCCCACCTTCTCCGATCAAATGAGAAGCTCATTGCTGCAAGTAACAGCTTTGGAAATCCTCTGACATCAAGGTCAATTACGTCAATCAAATCACACCGAGAACTCATGCGAGAAAAAACATTGTGATTCACACCAGACCTACTCGATGGATCCTCTGCGTCTCCTAAGGTTAACCCGACCACTCGCAGTTGCTGCGGCAGCATCACACAAGGCACTCCCTATAAAGTGTTGCATACGACTGTGCCATTACCTGCACGGAGAATGTCTTCTCAACGATCTGTCTTCCCGCTTCAGCAAGCTCAATCCGTTTCTGAGCATCATGGCCCAATGTCACGATCCCATTTGCTAGTGCCGTGATGTCCCCAGGACAAACTAGGACTCCTGCATTGGTTTGGCCAATCACCTCCGGAATTCCTCCGACGCGTGTGGCTAACACCGGTCTCGAGGCCGCCAATGCTTCAAGCAGCGCGACCGGCATACCCTCCGAATGAGAAGACATGACAAAAAGGTCTATCGCTTTCAAGAAACGAGGAATATCACCCACAAACCCCAACAGTTTTACCACGTCGGTCAGGTTAAGCCGTTTTACAGTTTGCTCCAATTCCTTTCTGAGAGGTCCCTCCCCTGCAATCATCAGCGCTGCCCGATCAAAATTAGTCCTCACACGAGAAAATGCTTCAATCAGGTCTGCATGCCCCTTCACCCTGGAAAGACGCCCAACAGCACCTATTAAGAATTCATCACCCTGCAATCCCAAAGCTCGACGGCCTTCGACACGTTCACAATCATTATGATGATCAATGCGTCTGGGCCAGAGCTTAATGCCGTTGTGAACTAGCCGAATTGGTCCGGGAGGAACCCCTCGAGCCACCAAATCAGACTTCACGCCCTGAGATACTGCAATAATCCGGTCTGCACGCCTCAACGCAAGGGCATCGAGAAACTCATAAAACCTCATAACACAGGATCCTGTTTCCTTTACCCATCCATGGACAGTAACGACTTGTTTGCAGACCCTTCTTGGAAGTAGCGCCATTAGAATATTAGGTTTGTATCCATGTGTATGAACGATTGGAATTTTCTCCCGTTTGATGTATCTTGCAATCTTCGATAAACCCATTACATCAATCCCTCTTCCCATGGGAAACAACTCCACCCGAAGGCCGAGTTCCTTGCCCTTCACCGCAATCAAAGGAACGCCCCCACGAGAATCATAGAGGCAACCTAAAATTCCTTGGCAGTCGGATTCTTTGACTTGCTCCAATAGCGACAGAGTGACTGCCTCAGCACCATACAGTCCAGCACTATCAATTAGGTGAAGAACCACCCTACCTCCCCAATTACCAAAAATCTAATCACTTTTATCTTCGACGGTGCAGAAACGGCTATTCTGAGGATCTCTTCGGCCGGACTTATTGGGAGCGCTGATCAAGGTGTTGTGCATAGAGAGCTTGGTAGCTTTCTATTGTTCGACGCAAGGGGAAAAACTGTTCTGCCCGTTCCCTACTCAATCTTCCCATCATCGCTCGCCGATTGGGGTTAGATAGTAACTCACACCCAGCAGACACATACGATGTCAAATCGTTCGATGGAAAAAGTTTTCCACCTTCACCGATAAGACTTGCATTCCCGCCTACGGAGGATGCAATAACTGAAAGCCCGCACGCCATCGCCTCGAGGATGGTCATCGATGTTCCCTCACTCAACGACGTACAAACATAGACATCAAACTGCGGCATCACCTGCTCAATGTCTTCCCGTCTTGACCAAATAGCAATGTGCCGTGTCACATCGAGGGCCTGGATCATTTCCTCAAGGCTCTGACGAATCGGCCCTTCCCCGACAAGCACCAACTTTGCTTGAGGCACCCGTTTCACGATCTCGGGCATACTGGAAATCATGAAGGGGAGATTTTTGATAGGATCAAAGCGACAGACCGTTCCAAGCACAAGGTCATCAGAAGTCAGGCCGTTTTTGGCCCGTAACGCGTTTTTTTGCTCACGGGTCACCGGCATAAATCGGTCCGTATCCACCCCATTGATGATGGTTTTGAGCTTCTTCGCCGAAATCCCTAGATGAGAATTTAGGTAGGCTGTCAATTCTTCCGATACCCCCACGACTGCATGCAGGCAGTGAGAAGCGAGCCAATCCTCCCAGACGGCAGACTGCTTGTCAGGAACCAGGCGTCCATGGTCGGTATGGATTACAGGGACGCCCGTTAGCAGACCAGCCAGCCCTGCGTAGAGTGCGCAGGCGTTTTGGGAATGGATCACATCGATTCTATTTTCTCGAACGTATCGTATGAGGTTACGAAGAAGGGCGGCGTCGAAGGGACCGGGGCTACGATGGAGAATGCTCCCTGTTACCCCTTCCGCTCGAAGCGAATCGTAGAACACCCCACCACGATCGAAACAGCACAACACAGGCTCAAACCGGCAACGATCCAACCCTTCAATTAAGAGATGCACGATCCGCTGCAGTCCACCAAGATCCATGTCGAGCGCGACATAAAGAATCTTGATGGGTACCGATCGCTTTTGGTCAGACAGCCGATTTACGCTGGAAACGGGCATGCTGGATGATCTTTTCAACAGGCGAGTATGTGAGGGAAGAGCGGGTTTGCTACTTTCTGAATGAGAACCAATACGAATGTCGCTTCCGAGCGACAATTCATACAGTCGACGTGTCGACATTCTGTACATCAGTCAGAGACTCACCAGGATCTCCGAGTGTTAACAGTTGAAATGTGACTCAAATCACTGAGGTTGCGAATAAGATTGTAGCTGCGAAGTGTATGCCAGTCGATCAGAAGATAAGGATACTCAGGGGCAACGATTAAGACACGCCGTAGAGTCTTATGCGTGCAAATCGTTTCTGGATCCAGGAGTACACCAATGTCTTATCGTCTTCATCGACTAAACCGATCGGGAACAAGAGCAACAGATATGTTCCCGCTCCGACCATGATTGCGAGAGCCAGATTTACGGGAAGCAACATTCGAACAATGATCACCATTGCAATCACGTTAAGGGCGAGCTTCAGAGAGTTTGCACTCACAGGCCAAGGGAAATCCACTTTCCACAGTACAGCGCCCATAAGTACGACAACCGCAACTTCCGTCACCACCGCAGCGAAAGCCGCCCCAAAGACTCCCGAGTGCATGATAAAGAGGGCATTGAGGACAATGCTGAGACCTGCCGCGACCACCATGATTCGAACCTGCGCATGTTCTTGGTGAATAGAGAACAAGAGGCTCGACAGCACATTCGAAAAAAATGCCAATGCCCAGTAGAGGATCAGAATCGAAAGAAGGGGAGCCGCCGAACCAAACTGTTCTCCGTACAAGAGGCGAATGACGTCTCCGCCAACCAGCATGGTCCCCGCCGCAACTCCCAGCGTAACAATAACCAGGTACCGGACGATCTTACTATACGACTGCCGAAGGGCTTCTGGCGAGGTCCCATGCATTCGGGAGAACGCGGGGAAAATTGTCGTATTGAATGCCACCGGAATAAAGAACAGGTTCTCGACAAGATTAGCAGCTGCCATGAAATATCCCAGGTCAGCCTCAGGAACCATCTTTGACAACATTAGGACATTGATCTTTCCGTATAACATCGTCACCAGGGCAGACAAGAAAAACGGGTACCCCTGTCGAATCAGGGAGAACCATGCAGGGACTCGGAAACCCACTTCACTAAACCCCCATCGTCGTGCGTGTAGCCAAAGCGCTAGTAGAAAAGCCGAGGCATTCCCGATCGCGAATGCCGATACGATGCCGACAAATCCAATCCCGCCGATGATCGAACCGATAACGGCCGTCGCAGAGACCACCCTAAAGAAGACGGAGAGAAGAGCTACGACGTACATCTCTTCCAACGCCTTTGAGACCGACACGAGGCTCTCGTACAAAATCTGAAAAAATAACCCAACGCATAAAATTTGCACTACTTCTATGGTGGGCCCTGGATAATCGAGAAGATAGATCGAGAGAACGGCCAATCCCACCGTCATCACTGATAACGAAATCTTCAATGGAAAAATGTCGTGGATGAGCGCGAGCTTCGCGCGGTCGCGAGACGCTTCTCGTATAAACAGTGATTCAATGCCAAAATTTGAAAACACGCTGAAGATGAGTACATAGGTAAGTCCGAACGTATAGCGTCCATACAGTTCAGGACCGATAGCCCGTGCAATGAGCGCGGTCGTCACAATCGAGACACCGATGTTGAACACCGACGCCACCATCAGGAACAATGTGTTCGTGAGTATGGTTTTGGCACCGATCATTGCGTCACACGATTGAAGTCACCATCATGCGGATTCAACTGCGCCTACCAGTCATCCTGCGCCAGTCGCCGACCAGGGAAATCGATACATCTTGATACTTAAACTAGGGCAGCGATGTCCGAACAAAGAAGGGAATTATCGTCTTTTGAATCTATAAATTCTTACAGGTTGGCCGGATCTTGTTTCCAAAGGCTCAAAGCTCTTTATCAGCTCTAGCGAAGTGTCTAGAGATTCATAAAATGCAGCGGACTGGGGGTATTTGGCCTTCCACAAGTCGTTCCTAAAGTTGTCGCGGATGTCTCCGTTGTGGATGAAGTATTCGAATCCATTATCGAGATAATATTGTAAAGGCTCAATCTGCCTTCCAAGCTCGGTGGTTGTTAAGTCATATGTCACCTTAGGCATGTTTCTTAGAAGCAACTCAAAGTAAATTGCAGCATACGAGTCTACAATTTTCACTTGGGGCGAATCGAAGGTTTCCCCTTCTTTGAGATTTCGTATTTGATTGAGCTCCAGTTCCAATTTCTCCCGCGACTGACTGAGCCGAGGCCCTGAGGTAATGATGGTATGTCCAGCATCGATGAGGATTTTGCTTCCCGCCGGGATGTTCACCTCGATCCATTCTTTCGCGATCGAACTCGTATTTCGATCGGTCAAGGTCCTCGTAAAGGCTAGAGACTCCTTGGCCGGAAAAAACGTCAACACTCCGAACACCGCTGTCAAGCCAAGGACCCTTCCCCACACAGGCCCCCTGACACACGAAACGACGTCGTCCAGCAACCTCCCATTCAGGATGAACAGCAGCGGCAGCAGCGACATGAAGTACCGATTCTGAATAAGGTAGGTGGTGCTGCCCAGCACACCAAAGACGATGATGAGGCAGGCTACCATCAGCACAGACCACTGGTCACGCTTGAAGATGCCATACCCGATGGCGGCGACTGTACTAATGAACAATGGTGCCCCCATTTCCCCATAGAGCAACAGCAGATAGGTATAATGCCCATTGTCGCCAACTGCATACGGCACTTGGTCATAGACGTTCTGATGAATGCCGTATTGCCAGATAAATGACTGGATCCATTGCTTAAATCCCAGCACGACGGGTGGATTGCTCGCGATAAATCCCGCAACAAAGGACGCACATGCCACTCCAATCTCTTTACACCAAACAATCCTCGCATAGGGTCGTCCTTCGCGCACCGCAAAATAGACGTGAGCGCCGAAAAACAACACGCCAATCCCAAATCCGGTCAACTTTATGTTCACAGTGACCGCCCCAAGAGCCGCGGCCAACGCATAATACGCAAGCTGTCCCGTGGAAGAGAACCGGCACACGAAATACAGACTGCACAAGAAAAAGAAGGTGAGAGGCACATCCGTATTCACCAGATGAGAAATCCATACATGTAACGGGCTGACCGTCAATAAACCGGCCGCTAACAAAGCAACCCGCTCGTTGTACATCTGACGTCCGATCAGGTAGGTCAGTGCAATGGACGCCGTTCCCAAGAAAGCCGTCGTATATCGTCCAATCAGAAAGAGTGGGTCCATGTTGCGAATGATCTGGGCGGCAAAATCCATCGGGTTTGCGAACACACCCCACAGGTATCCTTGAACAAAATACATCCCATATTCGACGGCGAGGATATTTTGATACCCCTTTTTCCACCATCGCTCATAATTGAAATGGCCAGACGCTACCCGTAACGCTTCAAACACCTCGTTGTATTCGTCAGTACCCTCATAGTTCGCGAGGCCATAAAACCGTATGACTCCGCCCATAAAGAGCAGCCCGCACAGCAGTACGACCCAGGGATTCACCAAGACAGCCGGGAACACACGACGCATCCCACTGACTGCACCGACAGCATAACTACCTACCACTTGTTGATCTTTTCTCACAAGCGCCGCCTTGGGTAACTTACTTCTATCGGACTATAGGATTTCCTTAATCAGATAGTGTTCCTCTGAGCGCTTCTGTAAGCTAATCATCAATTCACTCACCAAGCCAATTGAAAAGAATTGGATGCCTGTAACAATGCTGAGAACGGACAGCACAAAGAGGAACGGTGTGTTCCTAATTGGAATGCCGAACACAAATTTAATAAGGTACAAACCGACGATAACCGTGCTTCCGAGGCTTGCCAATAGAAATCCCAAACTCCCAAAGAAGTGCAGGGGACGCTTATAATATCGTGTCAGGAAATACATCGTCAGAAAATCAAAAAGCCCTCGTAAGAACCGCTCGAACCCATACTTCGACACACCGTGCACGCGCGGCAGATTTTCAACCTTAACCTCAGCGAGTCGAAACCCTTTGCGCTTCGCGATCACGGGCAGAAAACGATACAGTTCGCCATAGACCTCCGTGGGATCAATAACCTCCCGACGAAACGCCTTGAAAGGGCAATTGAAATCGTGGATATCCAACTTATTGGCTCGTTTCACGATGAAATTGAAAAACTTCGACGGCCACGCGCGGTAGGGATTTCCTTTTCCCTTGTATTTCCATCCCGTTACATAGTCATAGCCTTCTTCCAGTTTTGCGAGGAACTTCCCCATCTCAGCAGGATCATCCTGCAAATCCCCGTCCATCGTGATGATAATGTCGCCTTCCGCATGTCGAAACCCCGCCGAGTACGCAGCCGCCTTTTGAAAGTTGTTGCGAAACATGATGCAACGCACGGCTGGATCGAGCTGCTTAAGCTTGCGCAGCTCCTCCTCTGTGCCGTCGTTGCTTCCGTCATTCACGAACACAATCTCATAGCTTCTTTTGAGCTTGTCCGCTTCGCTCTTGACGCGTTGATATAAGGGGAAAACGTTTCGAACTTCGTTAAACACAGGAATCACGATCGAGATTTCAACTCTAGCATCCATCGCTCCCGCCCCTTCTGGCCTTTTCATGTCTTGCCACCAGTACCCATAGAGTTTACGCCGTGCCCCTCATCGAACCATCCTGTGGGGTCACCAAAGGAGCAGACTCTGTGTACGTTCGTGCCGAGATGCCATATCGAGCCACAATAAGGCCGCCCGTTACTCCAGGGATGAACGTATTGATAGCGAACAGTAGAAAACTCGCACTGACTGCGGTTTCAGGATTGACATTGAAGAATGAAAGCGCATACATGGACATCGCCTCCCTTATCCCAATCCCTCCGATAGTCAGCGGGATCAGATTCGACAGGATGATCAACGGATAGACGGCCAGCACATGCAGAAATTTGACCGAATCAAACGAGTTAGCAATCAGGTAGAACTGAAAGAGATCGATCGAGCATGCTAGGAAACGGAGCCCGGCACACTTGGCTAGTGTAGCTGGTGCAACCGCGCACATGCCGCCGATGACCATAGCAACCTTGTTTTTGAATGGTGTGAGCAGGAGAACAGCGCTCAACACCTGCTGTTTGAGCCAATTACTGGCGATAAACCATGCACCACCCACCGCGACCACCAGGACAGCGGCGAAGGCCTGAGGGCCAAAAATACCCCACACTCCCCACAGCGCCATGAGGATCAAGACTTCCACATCCAGCATCCGTTCCAGCAACGCGATCCCGGCTAGGATGGGAAGGCGACCTTGCCGTATTAGGGCCACCTTGCCGAACTCACCCAATCGACCAGGAGTGAGCAAGCCAAAGAACGTTCCTCCAAGAAATGCTCGGACCGCTTCCCAATACGTAAGGCCTTGCGCCTCGGCTTGAATGATTTCGTGCCATTTCAGCGCGCTTACAAGTACGATGAAGGGGCTACATAGAAATGCCGATACAAACCACCCTCCGTCGATGCGCCGAAGGTTGGCCCCAAGTCGCTCAACCCCAATGTGCGCAAGCAAAAACCAAACGATGACGACCGTGAGTGCCAACTTGCCGGCAGTCTTGACGTTCATATCCGCAGCAGCTTAGGGTATCGGAACCACATCTCGTTGATAGCTCGTTGACCATTGCCACTGAGGAACCCCGAACGTCCTCTGAGTCGGCTGAGGTAGTTGGCTGGCCTCTGTCTGGAGGTACCGGAATACCAAGGCATTCAAGATCAGCAAGTCATAGAACCATGGACAAAACAATATGGGATAGAATATACCATTAAGCATATATCCGACCATTGCCGCCTCAAAGGCAAACCCGAACATCAGCATCTTGCGCCACTGATCTCGGCTACCGGCTTCCATCTTAACTCGACCACGGTGAGAGGCGTGTTGCTCATACAATCTCCGGATCTTCCGACTGCGGACCCAAAACACCAGAATCAATCCCCCAAACGCCATTGAGCCGACCAAACCCAATTCAGCAAGAATCTGAATATAGATATTGTGCGCCACACGTGTCGCAAATTGGGCCGCGTGCATGCCCCGAGTTTGCGCTTCAGTCTCCGAAGTGACCTTCGGGATCATAAAGCCGTAGTTTAGAGGACCGGCGCCGAGTACTGGGTATAGGGCAAAGATTTCAAACCCCTTCTTGATAAGGAAATGGCGGCCTTCCGACTTCTCATTCTTCAAAGAGGTCCCAATCGTCGCCATCTCTTTCCAGTACTCATTCCCCGGAAACAGAATGAACGTCACGGAAACGGTAAAAACCGCAGCGATCAAAAGCACAATGGCATTCTTGATCCTGTTCGAAGAGCGCCACCAGATGAACAGTCCTGTCGCACAGAAACTCAGGAAGGCTCCTCTGGCAAAAGATGCAATCACGCCGACGATATTGATGACGCCGGTCATGAGATAGAACCGATTCGGTTTGGCGGTTTGATACGCCGCGATGAGCGAAACTGCCACCCCAATATCCATGAAGGGACCGAAAAAGTCTTCATCGTCTAGGTAGACATGGTAAGGCACAATCCCCTTGTATGCGATACCCACGAGGCCATAGACAACAAAAGACAGAACGTACATATTGAGGATCGTATCCAAGGCGCGCATATTGTCTTTCTGCGACAGCACGCTCATGTTTACCGCAAAAAAGACAAGATTATCGAAGACGCTTTGGAAACCAATCCGCCCCAAGCCGGTATTTTCCGCAAAGACCGTGGAAAGCGCCACGCACACCAGATAGATTGCAAATGGCCAATCCACTCTGATCGTTGACGTTTTCAAAGTAATCAGATATGCCAGCATGCCATACAGGATCAACGTAGGGATGCTCTTTATCGGCCCAAGACCAGGCACATAAAAAGCCACAAGCCATTCTGGTTTGAACAACCGCAGGAACCAGAGCGCAATGAGAGCGTGCAACATCAGGACTCGCTCCCGACTACCGATTGGGGCATCTCATGTTTCTTATCAATGTCTCTCACCGTAGGACGTGCCGGGTTTCCCGCATAGATACAATTCGGCAACACGTCGCGCACAATCACGCTGTGTGCGGAGATAATTGAGTTGTCGCCGATCGTGACCCCTTTGAGGATCGTACAATAGGCCCCTATCCATACATTATTACCGATCGTCACCGGTTTCACGTCTTCCGCGTTAACAGGCTCCCGCATCACCCTGCGTACAGGATCAATTGGGTGATCGTCGCTATCCATAATGGTACAGCAGGGACCGATCAATACACTGTTCCCAATGGTGACCTGTTTCGCAACACTAATCGTAGTCCCATACCCTATGGTTGAGCTATTTCCTACCTCCAGCAGCGGAGAATCAAAGACTTTGCTGGCACCAATCGTAGTGCGACTAATCAGAACGTTTTCTCCAAGACGAAGGCGGAGATGACTTCCTATCAGATAGGGCATGCCATCCGGCAATTTAAGTCCAGCTCCCACCCTCTCGCAACGCGCCTTAAACAATGGGGCGTGCCATAAGATTCCGATCAGCCACCTTGCCGTACGTCGGACTGATTGATCGAGGTGATACAGCGGAAGATGTATCCACTTGATCGACGGCATGCTCGACGATCGAACCGTAGTCAGACACCGATACAGAAAGTCGTATATCGGTGTCTTTCTCCGCTTAATCTTCAAAATCATCGCATTCAACATCGCGCACCGCTCATTCACCGGCTTGCGTTATGCCCTGCCCTCCAAATGACTACCGGACGACCCGACAGGAACAGTCACACCAAATACATGCATTCTCATCAGTCCATCATAGTGGGTCATGAAATTGTCGATTTCCATCAGCATCTCCGTGGTCGTGGGGTATACTCCGGTGCGCTGGATATTGAATCTGTCCGATTGGTTCGTCACCTTTCCTCCATAGTTTGAACAACAGTACGCAAACCCAGCCTCTCTCACGATGAGCGACGCTACCTCGTTCATGCTCTGTTTCCACCCAAAGGGATAAGCAAAACCTGAAATGGCCGCCCCAAGTTGATCTTCAATGTGTCTCTTCGAGCCGATGATTTCTTTCTCTGCCACATCAGGTGAACATACGCCGAGATTCAAATGGTTCACACTGTGCGCCCCGATCTCAAAGCCTTCGGCCGCCAATTGCCGCACCTGATCCCATGTCATTAGCGGGTGTGAGACAGATTTGGAGACATCCCAAGGAAACTTTCTCATCGTTCCAACGTATCCACTCGACACAAAGAAAGTGGCTGGGATATTCCTCTGCCTCAAAATTGGTGCCGCAACCGCAAAGTTATCAAGATAGCCATCATCAAATGTGATGGACATCGTTCGTGCTGGAATGGGCTTCGATTTCGTCGTCATCATCTCGAGCACGCGCGCGAGAGGCACGATTCGATACTCTCTCGCGAGTACATCCAGAAGCTCTTCAAATAACCGAGGATGAACCGAGAGACCGTCCTTGTCTTCCTTATCATTCACCCGATGAAACGTGAGCACAGTGGCATAGGGAACTATCCGATCCCGCAAACCAAAATAACCGAGCGATCGAAGTAGTCCATACACTGAATACAGAACGGTACGACGGGCACTCATAGCTGCCGGCTCCAAATTACGATGGTATGCATTAATGGCCTGGCCCCGTTTCCTTGAACAGTTGTCCGGCCGAATCAACTACCAACCGATCCAGAACCTGGTAAGCTTGTTCATTTAGATGAAGACCGTCTTCTCCCGTAAGATCCGGACGCAGTTTCCTCTCTTGCGCGTTGTTCCGCACTGCCGCTTCGAGGTCGAGTACCGCCAATCCCTCCTGCGCAGCATAGCTACGGACCCAATCGTTGAATTCAAGGAGATACGGAAGACGCTCATCGACCGGAATCTTGTTCCTTGTCAACTTTTTGACCAAATGCTTGACGTAACTTACGGTGAAATGAGGTGGAGTGGTAACCGGCACAACGGTTGCCAGTATCGGAGTGATGTGATTTGCCCGCAAGGTGGCAACCCACCCCTGAATGAATTGCTTGTACCGAAGGAAATCCCCAGGGAAATACGCCGCGCATTCTTTCAAAATGACGAAGTCCGGCTTGTCCCCAGATTTGACCACCTCTTCAACCATCTGACTCTTATCAAATTGATATTCCGCCACCGACTCAAACGTGTAGCCTACCATCCTTGTGCGCTCCGGCAGCTTGGCAATATTCCAAGCGTTTCCGACTGAAGCACCGATAAGCAGTATACGTTTAGCGCCATTCTCCCCTGCATAAGCCATATGTTGCGTCCCTCCAATAAGACAACTAAGACCACTGATGAACGCGATGTAAACAACTGCCTTCTTGAACATTGCCATAGAGCCTTTCCACCCTTTCTACCTGGCCGGTGCCCACGTGGTAAAAGAATCCCTCTTCCAATAGCGGATCCAGGCGATCCCCACCGCAGCATTCACAACGAGAAAAGAATGCATCAACACAAACGGTCTCATGACGAACGAGCCGGAGGCAGGAACCGCTGAGCGCCTCACCGCCATCCACGCCGTCATGTAAACCATCAATTGGATAATCAGCAAGATAAGATAGAATGGGCTAGTTCCAACCAGAACGACATTGGTCACAAGCGCCAACAGAAGGAGAAAGGGCACAATCAGCTTGCACACCTTATGTGAGGCCAATTGAAACGCGAACAGCCCATACACGAATGGATTCAACAAGGCCCGCTGCGCCATCACTGCCCGAATGGTTCGGGCAGCAATCCTCACCTGTCGCGAGAATTCCTTGGCAGCCTCCTTCGCGACAACCTCGACGCAGAACGCTTGGGGCGAGTAGACTCCCCGGTACCCTGCCCGGACGATCTTCAGCGGAATGACCAAATCATTAATGTCGGCATGGTCCAAGGGTTGATACAACGACCGGCGAATGGCAAACATGGCCCCATCGGCGCCCACACAGGAACCCAGTTGACTTTCCAAAAGCTTTGTCATCTGTTCCAGCCGCGCATAGATTCCAATGGACTCTCCCATTTGACCATTGTTGTCGGCAACATAACTGGTTCCCCCCGTGACGAATCCAATACCGGGGTCGGAAAATGGTGCGATCAACGCCCGAACAGTATTCTGAGGGTACATTGAATTTGCATCCGAAAAGATCACGATTTCGCTGGACAAATCGGCGACAGCTTGGTTCAAACATGCGGTCTTACCGATTCGGCCCGGGTAGGATCGTAGGATGATTCCGCGATCGGCGAAGCTCTTCGCGATCTCCTCAGTCCCATCGGTTGAACCATCGGATACGACGATGATTCGAAGTAGCTCCTTGGGATAGTCCAACGCCAATGAATTGGTCAGCTTTTCCGAGAGAATGGATTCCTCGTTGTACACCGAAATAATCAGCGACACCTTCGGGAGCCGCGAAGATGGCTCATGACTCATCGACCTTCCCGCCACCAGACTTAACGCCCAGAGCACAATGAGATAGCCAAAATAGGCGTAGCCGATCAGCACCAAAGACAAAATGAACGTCAGTTGCATCATCGCGGCGCGCGAGGCTGGTTATAGTGTGTGCCTCTGGCTCATCTTTTTGTATCAGGCACTACTCGGTCGAGAATCTTTACAATTTCGCCGGCCACAGCAACTGACCCTCGTTCCGTCAAATGGACCGGGTCATAAGCGTATTCTTTTGTACCGGGAATTGTCCTTGCCAGATCTACCAGATCAATGTGTTCTATAGCTGCCACACGTCTGATCTCTTCGTTGAATCGGGCATACACTTTTACCCAGCGGTCATAATCCAAGCCCGGCCTCGTGCGACGGAAAAGATCTCGCACGAAGGGATCATTGTTCTCGATTCGGTTGGCCTGGGTCATTAGCACAGGAGTTGCCCCGATAGCTCTCGTCACGTGCACAAAAAGCACGAGTTGTTGACTGAACAGGTTCACCAACCTTTCTTCACGTTGCAGATTGGCATTGAACATCTCGCGATCAAACACAAACTCATCGTCCACTTTCTGATTGAGGTAATCCGACACGACCATAGCCATCGAAAAATAGCCTGGGACGTAACGTTTCGCAAAAAGCTTCAGCATATAGGGGAATGATCCTTCTCCGTACTCGATGACGACAAGATTGCCTCGACGATCGGCGTTCCAGTAGCTTCCAAAATACGCCAATGTCGTCAAGTCATTGATGGCGTGCATGAACACGACAACTTGAGGTTTTTTCGGCGCCACAACATTGATCAATTTATTGATGGAGTGAAGCGCGTTCCCTCCGGAGGTACCCGCGTTGATCGCGCGAACATGCCAGCCACGCTTCTCACCCAAAAGCGATGCCACCACGCTTGGAAATCTCTTATCCTCATCCAGGTACAAGCATTCTGTTGTCGATCCTCCCAAAAATGCGATGGTGCCGTCGGGTGTCTCATATCGTTGAGCACCTCCGATGAAGCCATCCCCATCAACAGCCAACCGCACTCTTTTTGCCGTTAACCCATCTGATTCGGATACATAGCGGTAGGTGGGCTGGATCTCAAGAATCTGATCAGGACGATACTCACGCAGGAAAATATACCGATTGGTTGGTTGGATTGCCGTTACTAAACCTTGGCGCAAGACAAAGCGCAATCCAATCTCGCCACACACAACTATGATTAAGATGGTGAACCCAGCCACAATGCTGGCGAACACCCATGCTTTCTCTTTTTTCGGACTCATGTCTTCCCTTAGCAACTAGAACGGATGTGGAAGATGCGTTGTATGGCTCACGAGCCATGCGAGCGTTGGTCGGGATTGTCCTCGGTACCGAGCCGGCTCATGACGAAACGACCGTTTGCCGGTTCCGACATCTCCTGGAGGCCCATCAGCTCGGTTCCGTCATCTTTGAACCGCGCTTCTGGATCGGCTGCGACTACTGCGCTGTCTTGAACTAGGCAGGCCGTATAGTCGTGATAGTACGTGAAGAAATTCAAGAATGGACGTCAGGGTCATATGTCACATCCCTCCGCCCTGTTCTAAAGATTTGATCACTTCGTAGGCCACCTGTTGAACCCCAAGAGTGTTGAGATGGTAATCCTTCTCACGCGCGAAGATGAACCGCTCCGACATCTCCGTACGCAGTCGTTCCTGCAAATCATAGAATGCCACCTGAGCTTCGCACAGATAGCTTCGCAGTGACTCGACCATCACCGCATGGTTCCGGTCATAGTGGCTCAAACTCGCATCAAATGGGGAGTAGACCGTTGCCGCGGAGGGGAGCAGGTAAACAATGGGAATCGCTCCGTGCGCTCTGGCCATCGCAATGATATCCGCTAACGGCGCCACAAAGGTGTTCCACTCTTCACTGCCTACCCGAACCAGCGGCGGAGGCATCAGCTCACCCGTCTGGACGGTGCGATAAGGAAGGGTGATGATCCGCTCTCGATTCGTGACAAAGCGACTCTTGAGAAAGCGAGGAAGCCCGCGAGCCACGCTCACCATCACGGGCAATGAGTCTTCCATCTTGCCGATCGATCTCATCTGAGGCAGGTACTCCTTGAAATCTCCTCCCGCTCTCCTGACGTGCTCGTAGTTCTGCGCGTCGGCCGCGTCATTTCCGGCAAAGAGAAAGATCAACACATAACGATGGGAGACCTGCGAGTCGATCACAAACCGTTTGTATACATCCCTGTACTGCTGCGGAGCATACCCAAACATCCCAAGATTGCGTGTGGGATACCCTCGTTGTCGCAACAATTCCCCAACGTCGTCCCGTGCATCCAAGGCCAATGTCAAACTGTCCCCCAACAACACACAAATCAGCCCTTGCCCGTCCACCATTGGCGGATTCCGATACCCATCGACGTCAATCTCCACATGCGGGTAGGCGGCGAGACGCTCGTTGGAATGAAAATGATAGATGAGACCATTAGCTGGCTCTACCGAGAGAACCTCCTCGGTCATATAACCCCGACTGATGGCATATTGTTTTCGAATCGATTTCGAGGCGTGCTGAATCAGTTCCTCGCCGGGGATCAAGTCAGGTCTGACACGAAAGATCACTTCTAGCGCGATCACACTCACCACTAAGAGGTAGGTGAGATAATTATTCACATTCAGATATCGCGGGTGTCGAAGCGCATACGCACAGTAGCTGATCAGCAGACACAAACCGACCAAACCTGTGACCCTCATCCAGGACCACAGCCAAATATCCGGCGCCTCGGACGGCTCGGCTTGAATAACGAAGGCTCCCAAGAGGGCAACTGCCCATACCAGGGTCGGAAGTTTTTGGAGCCATTGACTCATGCATCACGATCTTGCGGTTCTGCCTCTGTCATTTTCCGCAAGCGGGGGGCTCGCCCCCGTTCTGATCACTTTTACGTTCGTGTAGTCTGGACTTGACCGACTCCGGGACGCATGAGGTGCGGCTTGACCAGCGCACAGATGACTTGCTTATCCAGAGAAGAAACATATTCATGCGTTGGGAGCGTGACGAGTCGGTCGACGATCGACTGAGCTCCGGGGTACTGCCTCTCTACATCTCGCACTTCGTCGATCTCATTGAGCGTGGTGGGATACATGAGTGACAGCCCAACGCCCTCCTGGTGGGCGCGTGCCATCAGCGCATCTCGATCTGGTCGGCCGACAGCCAATACCGGAAACCGGAGATATGCAAGAGGCTTTGCACTCGGCCCAGACGAGCGTAAGACTTGCTGGTACTCCTTTGCATTCGCTCTACGTTCTTCCAATGATTGCGTCAATCGTTCCCGCCAACATCTCATAAGGCCGACATTTGCCCCCGACAAGCGGGCCAAAGGAAATGTCTTGTCAAAGAAGGTCTGTCCCAATTTGAGAAAAGGGATAGACACCGGAATCCAAAACAGACTCGGCCGTATCAAAAGGACCATCAGACAAGCCTTGAGGAGGTCAATGACTGCGTGGGTAAAGGTCGGTTCCGGCAGGGCGTCATGGTGCCGAGCCAATGTTTGCGCGAGTTGGTCGGAGTTGGTCACAATCACCCCACCTTCGCCGCAAGTGATCATTTTTCCGCGGCCAAGGCTATAAAAGCCCACATCACCGACTGTCCCCAGTTTGCGATGGCCCTGCGTAACCCCCATGGCTTGCGCCGCATCCTCAACGAGCATGACTGAGTTGGCTTCGCACAACATCTGAAGGCGATCGAGATTGGCGGGAATCCCGAACAAATGACAAGTAACAATGCAAAGCGTGTCCGGCCCAACTACACGTTGGAGTTCCTCGAATTTGAAGTCGAATGTCCGGTCATCGACATCACACAGTCGTGGTCGTAATCCGGCTCGGAGAACCGCAGAGGGGACTGAAAAACACGTATAGGCGGGCAGCACTACCTCTTTCTTCGGAGACAACTCCTGGAGCGTCAACAGAATAAGGGTCAGCGCCGTCTTACCCGAGTTCACACAAAATACATGCTTGACCCCGAAATAGTTCTTCAAGTCCTGCTCCAACTCTAGACGTGCACGTGCGCCTTTCGCCAGTCCTCGCAGGCCATTGAAGAGATCTTTCCCCGTCAAAGGCGCTGCAGCCGGCGAGAGGGTGCGTCTAAATATCATGGTAGGTTCTTGACGATGGCCGGCCCGAACAGCTTGGTCATGGCTAGCGGGAGACGCTTCCACAAATTGATGGCCATCTGGTACTTGGGATTATGGGGGTTGAGTTCCGGCAAAGGCCCACCGTTACGCAACCAATAGTGCCAATACAACAATTTTGGATTGGCGCCCCACTGCTGCTTAAATTTGTAAGTACTGGAGTCAGGTGAGGACCTTCCGAAATCAAAAGTTTTCGCTCCACGCTTGCAGCTGTGTTCGAGCGCTGTCCAGTACATGAGCATGTTGGGGCTTAGTCGATTATATTCCCGCAGTGACGACGCCCAGGGGATCTCGACGATCCCCTTGAAGCAAATCAGAAGGCCTGAGGCGAGGGGCACCCGACGATCATTGTAAACCGTACAGATCCACGTGGAGTTCGGGAATGTCTCTAAAATCACTTCAAAGAATCGCTTGGAATAGACCGGCGTACCGAGGTCGCGCATGTTGACGGAAAAAACCGCATAGA
This sequence comes from Nitrospira sp., assembly GCA_019636835.1. Classification (GTDB taxonomy): domain Bacteria; phylum Nitrospirota; class Nitrospiria; order Nitrospirales; family Nitrospiraceae; genus Nitrospira_D. The sequence continues at coordinate 9,634 of JAHBWU010000023.1, read as the reverse complement.
AACTTCCCAACTCGTCTTTTCCCCCGACCCTGGCGTAGAGTCCCTCTTTCTGGGGCTTACGAATTTGACTTCTTAATTTAGGAGAGAAGGCATCCCATAATTGCTCGGCTTGTTGCGGCAGCCCCATCACCATTGAGATTTTCGAGGTTTTTACCGGCAACCCCTGTTCGCTTGGGCATTGATCCCGAAACTCGATATGCTTGGCCCCCTGCTGCCGGCCAATCTCAATGGCAGATTGCAACAACAGCCGCGCCGATTCGAGGTCGTCGGAACACAGCCCGCCATAGTTCACAAATGGCAACGACACCATATAGTTTCCAAACAATAGACTCTTCAAATGGACAAGCGGAAGGATTCCCGTAATACCCCGTTGGTCGTCTTCTGCCACAAGATAATAGGTCTGATGTCCAAACGCCTGCTCCACCACGCGCTTCCATCCCAATTGGTGATACGCCGTCGTACTGGGACGCGTTTCGACGAACCGCTCCCATGCCGCCCTATCCTGAGCTTCAACGTGGCGAACTCTCACTGGTTGATTTTCCGAAACCGCCTCACGCAACCGCGCACGGCCGCCTCCAGCCGGGCCAGCAGTTGCGGCCACCCAGGCGCGATTACCCGATAATCCACCATCTGCCGGACGGACTGAGTCCAGCGATCTTTGTACGAGTCCAGTGATCCCTTGAGCAGGAAATCGTACTCATCGAGTTTTTCATCAATGGCGCGCTTGAGGCAGAGGGTATGGGCAAACGTCCCGATCGCGACTTTTCGGTCGAAGGCGATATCAAACCCGGACTGGTAATAGTAGATCTTATTCCCGTATGCAATGTTGTAGACTGCCGCTACCGGTTTGTCCGACACTGTGACGATACTCAACCGCAGAAGCCCATGCAGCAGGGCCTGCCGACTAACCATACTGAGAAAGCAGTGATACGCAGGGTCCGCAAATACGCCGCTCATACCCCGGTCTTCCCACCGCGCTTGGTGGAGTGATACGAGTGTTTGCAAATCGTGCTCTAGTTCTTCAATGGTGCGGGTCGTCCGAAACGAGAAGGCCCCATGCTTTTCCAATTCGCGGAGATTCTTTCGAAACTTGTATCGCAAGGTGTTCCCGAGCGACTCCAGAAACTGCTCCCAACATGCAGGAAGTGCGATGTAGGGGCATTGCCATCGATGCATCTCCTCCAGTCGATATCCAGCCTCTACCGCTTGCGTCAGCAGGGAAACCAGAATCGGAGTTTGTTCTGGAACATGGAGGAGCATCCACTCACGAAACTGGTCCTCTCGAAGGAGATGGGCGGACATTGCCGTCACGACGTCTTCTTGATGATGCGGATGGACGATGAGATCGAGGTATTCGCTCCCGACATCGCCCCCGCCTCCGCTTGCAGTTCCCAAGAACAGTAGCCGACGAATCGGGAAGAGACCTGCTTGCTTCGTCTCGGTCCAATAAAAGGGTCCTATTCCGACTACCCGTTCCCCTCGCTTGACGAGAAGAATGTGCAGTGTTCCCAGGAATGCCCCGAAAGCTTCCCACCAGGCCCATAGCCATTCCCATCGAAGAAAGAAGGTATTGCCGGAAGATTCAGCCAGCAGGCGATTCCAAAGCTCTTCTAGAGCCTGGAACTCTTCCCGCCTCGTAACGATCGACACACTAAGTGGCGCTTTTGCCATACCAGATTGATACCATGCGTCATGTGTTGCGCTACCAAACAGATTCCTCGTGTCCTCTCACCATTGCCAGCCTTTTGCTGTAGGAGGTAAGACGGTCTTGACTGACGGCACAACCGCCCGCATGAAGTCATCGAGTTGTTCCATGGCTCGTGGTAGTTCCATCGGTTCTGAATAGTCCATCGCAATCACCACTACCGCCCCGTTATTCTGTCGATGGACAAGGCTGCCATACATCGATTGCAGAACCACCTTCCAGAACTTTCCCACACTGTGCCCGTCCACTTCATACCAGGAGAGAATCACTCGATAGCCGTTGGTCCGCTGCTGGATGATGCGACGAACGTGTAGACCTCCAACAGAGACGTGTCCCTGCTCCACTGGATTGTCCCCGAGCAGAAACAGTTCAACACGATCGCCCGCCAACTCTTTTGCCTGTGTCTGATATTCAAAATAGGCCAGACGAAAATCGATAGGAGTCCCTTCGCCCAAGCGATATTCCATTGACACTAGGCCTTCCGCGCCCAACTCGTCGAGCTCCTCGATCCCCGCCAATTCTGGACTGCCTTGCCAGGATCCCACCGCTTGAGGGAAATTCTTAATATCCGAAGGCGTCTTCACTACCATCATCGGCCAGTGAAGATATGCTCCAAGAACAGAAAACATAATCGCTGCGATAATCATATGCTTCGCCACCATGCCAACATCCCTCTTTCAGCACGGAGCCACCAGTGACTATGAGCTATGCGATGTGAGACATTCCCGTCGACGAAGCAGCCATAACACGGCAAAGATCCCGGCATACCCCACTACCGACACGAAAAGACCCTGCAAGATGTGCAGCGGGCCGTGTGAATCCGTACTCAACTGGAAGTTCGCGACAATCCCGATTAAGGCAATACGAAGGCCGTTGGCTACCATCGCAATCGCCAGCGCAGAGACCAACAAGGTCAGACGATGTTTCCAGCCCTTCAAATAGAAGAAGGCAATCGGCACACCGATCGCCGCTACCGCAAACAAGTAGTTTACGCCGCTGCACTCCGGTGCCACTACGAGCGTGATATTGGGCAGCTCGATGTAGATGTCATGCAGATATAGCGTCAGCCCCATGCCCTGCAACATCGCCGCCGCAACCTTAGCCGAGAACAATCGCGCCGGCATTTGTATCGGGTCTGTAATGAATCCCCACACTGGAATCATGAAGAGCAGGTAGCCAATAGGCACCCTCAACAGGCGGAATGCCTGCACACCCCAGAACAGAAGCACCAGACCCGACAAAGTCAGGAGCAGCGACAATTCTTGAACCAGCAGCAGATGACCAGCCCAACCCATCAAGAGTGCTGCTAATCCGCTGCTAAGGACGAACCAGCCCAGTACGGGAGCGCCGGCCAAGAAAAGCGCCGACAACCGCTCTCGCTGAAGCCATATCATGTAGCAACTGATGACGGGTATAAGAAAAGCGTAGGAATAGACGTCATTGGCGATCCACTGATTCACCAGTGCGCTTACGACTTCCCAGTAGCAGAATAAGAACGTGCCTGCCAGAATCCCGATCCGGCCAAGAATACCAGGTTGTTTCAACAGCGAGGAGAACGAGTCCTGCATCGCAGTACAGCCCTATAGCCCGCTTTACATTTCCGAAACCTTTTCAACCAACGCGGGCGGGGCATGGAGATAGCGTGCGGCCTGCCGCTTGGCGTCAATGTCCTTGTAGACTCTAGCTACCTGCTGGTCACTCAGCCCAACTGCCGGCGCTACCTCCGATGGGGCGAGTCCATGATTCTTCCCAAATAGACACATGTCCATCTTGTCGTATGGAAGAGAGAAGTAGAATTCTTCCTGTGATTGTTCCAAAGAGTAGGTATCTGTCGTCGGGAGACGACCCTGGATTTCAGCCGGTACACCAAGATAAGCCGCAAGTTGATACACCTGCGTCTTATAGAGATGCGCGATCGGCTTCACGTCGGCAGCTCCGTCGCCATTCTTCACGAAGAAACCTTGGTCATACTCCAATCGATTGGGTGTACCGGCTACTGCATACAGATACCGATCAGCATAGTAGTATTCCAGCATCTTTCGCGTACGCTGCTTGAAATTCGTCGCAGCGACCAGCGCCAAAAAGGCATCCGCGGTCAAGCGCATCTTGGTCTGTACCCCTTCGGGAGACTGAACCACGACATAGGAAATCCGAAACGCCGAACTGTCGAGCGACGAGAGCACCAGCTTGGATTTGTATCCGGCGTGATACTCGGGCACCACCTCCTTAATCGCCTCATCGCGGCGTCGGTAACATTCGACGCCCTTGAGAATGCCGGAGATATCCTCCTTGAACGTCCTGATGCCCAGCTTCTTCCCTAACAATTGCCCCAACCGTAAACTATCGTCGGAGGAATCCGATTCCGGCATGAAAATTCCGATGACACGATCCGCTCCCAAGGCATGCACAGCCAGCGCCGCCACCGTGCTGCTGTCGATACCTCCGGAGAGACCGATAACCAGCCCTTTTCTTCGGAGCTGTGTAAATACACCGTCACGGATGAAGGCGCCGATCCGTTCAATCTCTGCACCGGCGTCCAGCTTCAGACTGTCGGCCGAAAACCTGTTCACTTCTTCACGCATTCAATTCCTCCCCGCTCGCTGATTCGCGGGACACTTTGACTCATTGCACGGCGTCAAGCTGTCGCGATTTGCATTTTTCATCGGTGACCTTACGATTCTGCAATCGGCTATGAGGGGACTTGATCCTAGGTCGAAACAGCACCTGCACTGATTGCACGCAGGCGGTCTCTCAAGATCTTGCCCGAAGGGGATTTGGGCAACGCGGGTACGACCGCAATCACTTTAGGCCGTTTGTACTGCACCAGCTTCTGCGAGCAATAGGCCATTAAGTCCTGATCGGTCAAAGTCCCTGCCTCTTTCAGGGTGACGATCGCACAGATCTTCTGGCCTAAAATAGGATCGTCGATGCCAACCACACCTGCCTCGTGAACCTGCTGGTGCTGCAATAATACCTCTTCGATCTCCGTGGGGCTGATGCGGTAAGCGCCTGCCTTTATCATTTCATTGTTGCGCCCTACAATCGTCAAATAGCCTTCCTCATCCAACCACCCCAGATCCCCTGTATGCAACCATCCGTCTTGGAGGACTCCGACGGTCAACTCGATGTCTCGCCAATACCCTTGCATGATGTTGTCGCCAGAAGCCAAGACCTCGCCTACCTCACCAGGATGCGCCGTCTCGCCTCCTTCCCTCACAATCTTGAGGGCAACACCAGAAATTGCTCGTCCAGCGGACTCCTTCTTCACCTCCAGGAGCTCAGGAGGAAGATACGTGAGACGTGCCGAGGCTTCTGTCTGACCATACATGAGAAAAATGCGCTGATCGGGAAACGCCGTCCGCATCCGACTCAACAATTTGGACGGCATCGGACCACCGGCATGTGTGAGGTAGCGTAGGGCGGGGAAACCATACGATTTAAGGTTTGAATGATTCAGCAGAAGGGCATAGGTCGTCGACACGCCTGAAAATCCGGTGACGCCTGTTTTGATCATGCCGTCCAATACGACGTGTGGATACAACATGTTGTTCTCGATCACGAGCGCACCCCCAACGAACAGGTGCGTCAGCATGACCGAATTTCCGTAGGCGTAAACGAACGGCAGCACGGCCATGACGGAATCATCGGCAGTCAATTGCAGGTATTCGAGAATCGATCGCGTATTGGCCATCAAATTCTTGTGAGTGAGTACCACACCCTTAGGTCGCCCAGTCGATCCGGACGTATATATGATTTGCGCCACGTCCTCCGGAACCTCGTGTCCCGCGTCTCGATAATCCCTGTGATGTATGTCTTCCCCTGTCAGAAGGAACCGGAGACCGACTGACTCAAAATCGCTCATTCTCCAGTGCTTCACAGTGGGAGCCGCTATCAGCCCCGCTCCGCCGACATGGCGGATGATCCGCCTCACCTCTTCTGCCGTCGTCTGCGGGTGCAGAGCAACAACAATTCCCCCCAGTTCCAGCACCGCCAGATAGGTCGCCACGTACTCAGGGGAGTTCTCCATCCAGACGATCATCCGATCTTGCTCTGACAGTCCCGCCTTCACCAACTGGATCTTTCTGGCATCGACGAGATTGCGTAAATCGGCATAGCTCCAACGGTTGGCTTTATAGACGATGGCTGTCTTCTGACTACAAGACTTCATCGTTCGCTCAATCATCTGTTCAACACGCATCTGTTATCAGAATGTCCGTTGAATGAGTAACGCGTGATACTCGCGAGGAACGGTTGAATTAACCCCCGATTTTTTCCGAGGCCTCGTATTTGTTTTCCACAAACCGGGTGAGCGCATTCACTGAATCCAAATTGGCAGGAATGAGGTCTTCGTCCTCCACTTTAACCTGGAACTTCTCTTCCAGAAACTGGACCAATTCCAGCACGCCGGTCGAATCGATGATGCCTGACTCAAGAAACGAGGTATCGCCACTGAGCTCAACCTCGTTCCGTCCAAACAGCAGATTTTCCACCAGGTACTGCCGCACTTCCGCTTCGATCGATGCCATGTCATACACTCCTTGGAAAGTTCTTGATGAAGCGATCCACCACTAGCTGCGTCGACAAAATTCCGACAAAGGCCATGTTGTCCTTAACGCCGATGATCTGTCCCTCCCTCGCTTTTGCCGCAAGCTTGCTGACTGGCTCGGGGTCAAACAAACCCGCCTCCGCGATGGATCGAGGGCTGAGCAGTTCTTCGACATATTCCATGAGTACGTTAGCGCGCTTCCCCTCGAGAAAGCTCTGACTGTCAGGCGCCCGATAGGGCTGTTTGGGCCGACTTCTGATGGTGTGAGGGATCAAATCGCCGGCCGCAGCCTTCAACAGATATTTTTCGTCCAAGACTTTCATCTTGAGCTGCGGAGACAAGCCTGACGCAAACTCGACGACCCGGTAATCGAGGAACGGGAATCGGCCCTCGACGGAATGGGCCATTGCCATCCGGTCACCTTGCGACGACAAAATATAACCCGGCAACAGATAGGCGGCTTCGAGGTACTGCGATTGCGAGAAGTGATCCCACTGCCAAAAACGTGAGGGCAGTTCCGCTTCGAGATGGCCCATCGCATTGCAGTGCTTGAGCTGATCCCTGGTCTCTTTCGAAAAGAAAATCTTGAGCTTGGACGTCATATCCCAGCGAGGCAAATGCGAGAAAAACGGACTGTCCAGGTCATCTTTCCTGACATGGAAGAACGCACGCAAGTAGGCATCGGGCTGCGATTGCAAATTCTTCATGTATGGATAGAGCCGCCTCAGAAGGATCGGACGGAATTTCGACTCCGGATACTTGGCCCAGAACCGACGAATCTTGGCCTCTTTAAAAATGTCATACCCTCCCAAAACTTCATCCGACCCTTCGCCAGTGAGGACGACTTTATACCCCTGCTCTCGTACAAGCTTGGACAGCAGAAACAGTGGCGCCGACGCCGTTCTCAACACCGGTTTCTCCGTATGCCATACGACCTCAGGAAACACCCGGCCGATGTCCTGCGACGAACAACATACGCGCCGGTGCTCCGTCTTGAGATACTCGCTGGCCTCGTTCTGGAAGCTACTCTCGTCGAACTCTTTGTCCTCAAACGCCACGGAAAAGGTTCTCAGATGAGTCGTTCCAAGCTTCTTCACCATGGCTGCAATCACCGTTGAATCGAGCCCTCCGCTCAGATAAGCCCCAACAGGCACATCCGACCGCAAACGAATGCGCGTTGCATCGAGCAAGAGATCGAGCAACATCTTGCGGGCCTCTTCTTCGTTTTCCGCTCCAAGCGAAGAATGGTAATCCAGTTCCCAGTAGGGTCGAACGCGCACCTCGCCCTGCTCAAGCACCAAAGAGTGGCCAGGAGGAAGCTCTGAGATTCCGAAAAAAATCGTTCGAGGAGACAGAGTCACCCAAAAAGTGAACAGCTCGTCAAGCGCCTCCAAATCAATAGCTCGCCGCACTGAGGGGACGGCCAACAACGACTTGATTTCAGATCCGAAAAGAAATCCATCCCCGGTCTTAGTATAGAAGAGCGGGCGGACCCCCAGCCGATCACGGGACAGGAACAATCTCCGAGACTTTGAATCCCAGATCGCAAAGGCCCACTGTCCGTTCAGATCCTGGACGCAGTCCTCTCCCTTCTCCTCATACAGATGAACTATGACCTCCGTATCCGACTGGGTACGAAACCGATGCCCTTTCTTGATGAGGTCATCCCGCAATTCGACATAGTTGAAAATCTCTCCATTGAAGGTGATCCAGACGGTCTTATCCTCGTTACACATCGGCTGATTTCCCCCGCCAAGATCAAGGATGCTCAGCCTCGCATGGGCAAGCCCAACCGAACCGTCCACATGAAATCCTGAATGATCAGGTCCCCGATAATTCACCATAGCAATCATGTGCCGGAGTATCCGGCTGTCGCAGGACATGCTATTCTGTGTCACGAATCCGGCTATTCCACACATAACGCCATACAAAAGGTAGAGGAACCAGCCTATGCCGCCGACTTTGTATTACGTGAAGAACAGAACAGTTTCAGATGAGGAGGCGCTTGGACAGCGCTACGCCTGTCATGCCGCAGAGGTCACAATTTTCGGGTTTACGAGAACCTATCTCAAAATTGCTTGAGGAGCATGGTGATGCAGGTGAGGATGACAAAGCCGAGGAGATTTGTGGCGTGGTACTTCCAACCTACGAAGAGCCAGGCAAGGAACCGCTCAACCAGCCAGCGGCGCTGGTAGCGTCGCAGGTGTCGGCCGTCCTGAGTTTGGGACGATGAGATTTACGCCGTCCTGCTGGTGCACAGCATTCTCCACAACGTCGCCCGAATTGTCCTTCATGGCACAAATCGCCCTGATTTCGTCCACAGCTTGTTGTATCGGGACAAACTTGAAGTCGGTGACCAATCGATGCAAGCGGGCTTCTGTCTTATGTAAATTGACGTAATGACGAAATCGTGAAACAAGGGACCCTACCATCCTCGGCTGCTCAGGATCGAGTTCCCAAGGGTGCAGATACATGATGAGCGGATGGCCTTGACTCGCAACACGACACAGGAAGCGGCGCAAAAGCCTGTATGGGTACAATCGAAAATACCCTCCCCCGGCAACTGGAACCCGCAGCGGTCCAACCTTCAAAGTGGATGGTGGCACCTCCCATAACTCACCGGCCTCGGTCTTCCGAATGTGACACCATGGATGAGCGCCGGGCATGCCATAGCGGTCATGTCGGACAGGGAAAATACTCGAATCGTACACATACCCTTCCTCGACCAAGATCGGCAGTGCCCACTGGGTTCTAGCCGTAATTGAAAAAGACGGCGCCCGATATCCGAACACCATCTCCCCTGTCAAATCTTCTAAAATGCGCTTTGACCGCCTGACGTCGTCCCGAAACTCGCTGTCTGTCTGATTGGTGATCAACTCATGTCCGTAACCGTGAGATGCTATTTCGTGCCCCTGTTTCGCCAATGTTTTGACCAACCCCGGATGTCGTTCCGCCACCCACCCCAGAACAAAAAAGGTGGCCTTTGTCTCGGCGTGCGCCAGAAGCTCCGCGAGCCGGAGCGTATTCTTCTCCACGCGACTTTCCAGTCGATCCCATTGTTGCCTTCTGGCATCGGACCAAAAGGCCGACACCTGGAAATGCTCTTCCACATCAAACGAGAGGACATGCCGTCTCCTCGTCTCTTGATGCTGTTGGCTGGAAGCCATTACTGCGCCCCTTCCCCAACCAACATCACTCGCACTGTCTGCACTAGAATTCTTGTATCGAGCGCGAACGATAAGCGCTTGACGTAGTAGAGGTCATATTGCAACTTCATATGGGCATCTTCCGCAGAAGCGCCATATCGAAATCTGACCTGCGCCCATCCCGTGATGCCGGGTCGTACCATGTGCCTTAAATCATAATAGGGAATGATTTTTCGC
>JAHBWU010000022.1 GCA_019636835.1 Nitrospira sp. | reverse complement strand
CGCGAACGACGAATGGCACGTTCAAGGTGAACCAGACGATGTTGGAGGGGATCACGTTTATCTGTCCTCCTGTGCCTCTTCAGCGCCAATTCACCTATCGGGTAACGATGATTCAGGAGACGAAGGAAAAGGGTCGCGAGTCCCTAGCTGCGCTAGACGCCCTCTTCTCAGGTCTCCAGCATCGCGCCTTCCGGGGAGAACTGTAGCTCTCTATGGCGATCTTCGGTCATAAAGTTAAGGGTTGGCGACGTCTTAGCCTACGCTCAGTGCCCATTCATGTCAGAAAGCCTGCCCTGTTTTTGACAGACCAACAGGCAAGTCTTCCAAGTTGCCCAAGCTCATAAAACTAAAATAAGCGCCGTCCCTTGCAGTCTTACTAAAGGCTGCCTATCATATGGCTTCCGTTCCCTTCCATATGAAAGGGAGCAAGACGCATGGCAGCGAAGCCAAATGCCTCGATACGCGCGGGTCGCTACGTCGATCAGCCCACAGGCTATCGGGCATTCGTCCCGGCGCCGCTCCCCCCGCAACCCCCTCTTTTGCTAACCGGCGATCTACAAAGGCTGCTGTCGGCTGCCGATCGCGCCCTTGGGCGACTTGATGGGTCCGTGCTCACACTGCCCAATCCAGACCTCTTCGTGTTCATGTACGTGCGTAAGGAAGCCGTGCTCTCCAGCCAGATCGAGGGGACGCAGAGTTCGCTGCAGGATCTCCTCGCCGCGGAAGCGAAGTTGTTCGATCAAGACCTGCCGAAAGACGTGGAGGAGGTCATCAATTATGTGCATGCGATAAATCACGGGCTCGCCCGCCTCCCCGAGCTGCCGGTCTCCGTGCGCCTCATTCGCGAGATCCACGAGAAGCTCTTGCAGGGCGTTCGCGGCGGGCGCCTTCAACCCGGTGAGCTGCGCATAAGCCAGAACTGGGTCGGCCCCGCCGGCTGCACGCTCAACACAGCGACGTTTGTTCCGCCCCCACATCACGCCGTGCCAGAGGCGCTCGGCGACCTGGAGAGATTCCTCCATGCGAAGGACGAGCTACCACCGCTCGTGAAGATCGGGCTTGCGCATGTGCAGTTCGAGACCATCCATCCCTTTCTCGACGGCAACGGGCGGGTGGGCCGGCTGCTGATCACCTTCCTGCTGACCGAGCGCGGCGTGCTGCACAAACCTGTGCTCTACCTCTCGCACTATTTCAAAGCGCATCGGCAGGCTTACTACGATCATTTGCAGGCCGTACGCGTTCACGGCGCGTGGGAAGAGTGGCTTGCGTTCTTTCTGCGCGGCGTGACCGAGGTTGCCGAGCAGGCGGCTGTCACCGCGCGAAACATACTGTCCGTACGCGAGGAGCATCGCCGTGCAATCACCGAGCATCTCGGACGCGCAGCCGGCAACGGCCATAAGGTGCTTGAGTCGTTGTTCGATCGTCCGATCGTTTCCGTCAGCGATGTGCGCAAGATCACTGGGACCACCTTCGCCGCAGCGAACAGTCTGGTTACACGCCTTGCCAAAGTTGGGGTACTTAGCGAGATGACGGGTTATGCCCGTAACCGACGTTTCCGCTACGCTTCCTACATCGCATTGTTCAACGAAGGCCCATCGGCCGCGCCATGAGCCAGTTCATCTTCCTCCAGCGCGAATGGGCCGCCGTCTTTGAGGCGGCATCGAAAGCCGAAGCGGCCGTGCACGCCGATCCGCGCACCGCTTGCTTCTACGCCCGTCGCTCGCTGGAGCTGGCGGTGAGTTGGGACTACAAGCACGACGCGGCGCTGAAGCTCCCATATCAAGACAACCTGTCGGCATTGATCCATGAGCCAAGTTTCAAGCAGGTGGCCGGTGAGGCAGTCTTCAGCAAAGCACGGGTGATCAACACACTTGGTAACCGCGCGGTGCACAGCCATCGTCCGGTATCGGAGTCGGACGCGCTGGCTGCTGTCCGCGAGCTGTTCCATGTCGCCTATTGGTTCGCCCGCACCTATGCACGGACCGAACGACCAGATTCCGGACTCGCCTTTGATCCGTCGGCGATTCCACGGCCTGCGCAAGCTACGACGCACACCTCCGAGCAGTTGCAGGCGCTGGAAGCGCGTCTGCGCGAAAGGGACGAGAACCTTGCAGCGCTGCTTGCCGACAAGACTGCGCTTGATGATGAACTGAAGCGGCTCCGTGCCGAGATTGCGAAAGCCAAGCAATCGGCTGCGGCCCAGCCGGACCAGCACGACTACTCCGAAGCGGAAACCCGCGACTACTTCATCGATCTGCTGCTCAAGGAAGCAGGCTGGCTGCTCGACCAGCCACGCGATCGGGAGTTCGAGGTCGGCGGCATGCCGAACGCCCAGGGTAAAGGCTTCGTGGATTACGTGCTGTGGGGTGACGACGGCAGGCCGCTCGGGGTGGTGGAGGCCAAGCGCACCCGCCGGGACTCCCGCGTCGGGCAGCAACAAGCCAAGCTCTATGCTGATTGTCTGGAGCAGCAGTCAGGTCGGCGGCCCATCATCTTCTATTCCAACGGCTACGAACACTGGATTTGGGACGATACCCGCTACCCGCCACGTCGGGTGCAAGGCTTCTACAAGAAGGCAGAGCTGGAGTTCCTGATTCAACGTCGCGAGACGCGCCGCTCGCTTGCCCAGGCGCCGATCAGTCCCACGATCGTCGAACGCCATTATCAGACGCGGGCTATCCGCCGCATCGCCGAGGCGTTCGAGCGCGACCACGACCGCAAGGCACTGCTCGTCATGGCGACCGGCGCCGGCAAGACGCGCACGGTGATCGCCCTCTGCGACCTGCTGATGCGCTGCAACTGGGCCAAGCGCGTGCTTTTCCTCGCCGACCGTGTGGCGTTGGTCCGCCAGGCAGTCAATGCGTTTAAAGCTCATCTGCCTGATGCTTCGCCGGTGAACTTGGTCACCGAAAAGGACGGCGAGGGGCGTGTCTACGTCTCGACCTATCCGACCATGATGAGGATGATCGATGAAACATCTGACGGCCAGCGACGCTTCGGCGTGGGACACTTCGATCTCGTGATCATTGACGAGGCGCATCGCTCGGTGTTCCAGAAATACCGCATGATCTTCGATTATTTCGATTCTTTGCTCGTCGGGTTGACGGCCACGCCGAAGGACGAGGTCGATCGCAACACCTACAGCCTTTTCGATCTCGAAAATGGTGTGCCGACCGACGCCTACTCGCTGGAAGAGGCCGTGCGCGACGGGTTTCTTGTGCCGCCACAGGCCGTTTCGGTGCCGCTCAAGTTCCAGCGCGAGGGCATCACGTACGCCGAACTGTCGGAAGAAGAAAAAGATCAGTGGGATGCGCTGGAGTGGGACGATGACGGCACCGTGCCCAACCGGGTGGAGTCCGAGGCCGTGAACAAGTGGCTCTTTAACAAGGACACGGTCGATAAGGTGTTGGAGCATCTGATGACGCGCGGGCTCAAGGTGGCCGGGGGCGACAGGTTGGGCAAGACGATCATCTTTGCCAAGAATCAGCAGCATGCGGACTTCATCGCCGAACGCTTCAATGTCAACTATCCTCATTACAAGGGTGAGTTTGCGCGGGTGATCACCTTCAAGACTGAATATGCGCAGAGCCTGATCGATAGCTTCTCGATCAAGGAGAAGCCGCCGCACATCGCGATCTCAGTAGACATGCTCGACACGGGTATCGACGTGCCGGAGGTTCTGAACCTCGTCTTCTTCAAGCTCGTGCGGTCGAAGACGAAGTTCTGGCAGATGGTCGGGCGTGGTACGCGGCTTTGTTCCGACCTGTTCGGGCCAGGACAACACAAGGAGTCCTTCTATCTTTTCGACTACTGCCAAAATCTCGAGTACTTCAGTCAGGACATTCCTGAGACTGATGGTATGGTGGGAGCTTCTCTGGGAAAGCGGCTCTTCAATGCACGATTGGAACTCCTTGCAACACTGGATAGCGCCCCGCATGAGCTGGAAACTGCGATGAAGGAAGCTCTAGCAACTTATGGTGGCCCGGGGACGAAGGAGGACATGAGACGATCCATCGCGGAACTGTTGCAACGAGAAGTTGCCGCTATGAACCTTGACAACTTCGTTGTGCGCCCCCATCGGCGACTGGTTGAACAATACGCCAAGCCCGAAGCCTGGGTGGTGCTCGCGAACGAAGCGCTGGTCGAACTTTCTCATGAGATAGCAGGGCTGCCTTCTGAACTCGATCCCGAGAATGAAGAAGCGAAGCGCTTCGATCTGCTCGCGTTACGCTTGCAACTGGCTTTGCTGCGGGCCGAGCCAGGGTTTGCACGTTTGCGCGACCGGGTCAGAGAGATCGCCGCGTTACTGGAGGAGAAGAGCGCCATTCCGATGGTCCGCGAGCAGATGGTTCTGATTCAAGACGTGCAGAGCGATGAGTGGTGGCAGGACGTGACGGTGTCCATGCTGGAAGTGATGCGTCGGCGCTTGCGCGGGTTGGTGCAGTTCATCGACAAGCGCCAACGCAAGCCCGTTTACACGGACTTCGAGGATTTAATGGGGAACGAGATCGGTATCACCCTGCCCGGATTCGCCGTGGGCACCGATCACGCGAAGTTTGTCGCCAAAACGCGAGCGTTCCTGCGCCGGCACCTTGACCATGTCGTGGTTGCCAAGCTGCGAATGAACAAGCCGCTCACCGCATCGGATCTGGCGGAGCTGGAGCTGTTGTTGAGTCAGAGCGGCACAGGTGAGCCGGACGATATCCGCTGGGCGACAGACCAAGCCAAAGGGTTGGGGCTATTCGTACGGTCTCTGGTCGGGATGGATCGGAGTGCTGCTAAGGAGGCGCTGGCGGGATTTGTCATGGGCAAAACTTTTACCGCCAACCAGCTGGAATTCGTCAATCTGATCGTGGATCACCTCACGGAGCACGGCGTGATGGAATCGGCTCGACTCTACGAATCGCCCTTCACGGACCTTACACCACGCGGACCTGAAGGTTTGTTCAAGTCGGCGGAGATGGATGAACTGATTCGAGTTCTTGATGCCGTGCGTGCGACGGCTTCAGCGGCGGCTTGAAGATGGAAAGATTCTGAAGGCAGTTCCGCCTGATGGCAAATGATCTCGGTGGTGCAGTCTGCTAGCCAGCCACTAATATCCCCCCATTCCCCCATAGCTGCTTGGGCCATAGCTGGATGGCGAAGGAGGAGCCGTGCGGCTTCGATAGGCGCTTGATTGGACAATGGCGTTGTTGGCGGGCGCCAGTTCAGCTGCTTTTTTGAAATGGGTGGTGGCTTCTGACTGAAGATTCAGTTTATCGAGTGCGAGGCCCAGATTGAAGTGAGCCTCGGCGAGACTCGGATCAGCCTCGATAGCGGACGCGAAATGATCCTTGGCGATCGACCAATGCTCCATTTCATAGTGAACAATGCCGTTAGAATTGTGCTGGGCGGCGGTGGCATTGCTGCCCGGCGGCGCAGACAAGGGCGCGCTCGTGGCACAAGCGTATTGCAGAAGGACAAGACTCCCGGCGACGGCAACTCGAACGAGATCCATGATTCCCTCTCGGTTACGCGGTATGGTCGGCTCTCGCTGCGTCATCAAACAATGAACTGGAACACCTCCCCTCAACATCCTTATGAGATTGCGTTCAATCAATAGCCTCTTATTGGAGGTGGTATTTGGCCATGCGGTAGCGCAGCGTGTTCCTGGTCATTTTGAGGAGTCGACTGGCTTCCGAGACATTCCCTGAAGACTTGCGCAACGCCTCTTCAAGCATCCGCTTTTCCATGTCCTGAAACGACAGCCCAAAGGCCAGCAACGACGGCTTGGAGCTCTGACTCAGGCCATTGGTCGTGGGAGCGGTTTTCACGGATGCCGGTAAATGAGCAGGCTGAATCATCTCTGCTTTGCATGTGATCGTCAGCCATTCGACGACATTGTGGAGCTCGCGTACATTTCCAGGCCAGTCGTGGTGTTGTAGGACGGCAAGAGCGGCCGGGGCGATGGCCCGAATACGGCACCCGCGTTCCTGTTTGGCCCGCTCCAAAAAAATCAAAAGAATCGGTTCGATGTCTTCAAGCCGTTCACGCAACGGTGGAATGCGCAGCTGGTAGACGTTCAACCGATAGTACAGATCGAGGCGGAAACGACCGGCTTTGATATGGGCAAGCAGATCCTCGTTCGTGGCGGCAATGACGCGGATGTCGACCTTACGGCTTCGGGTATCTCCCAAGGGATCGATGGTGTGATTTTCCAACACCCGCAGGAGTTTGGCTTGGGCGGTGGGACTCATTTCACCGATCTCGTCGAGAAAAAGCGTGCCCCCCTCGGCTATTTGAAATCTTCCGGGTTTTGTCCGTTTGGCGTCGGTAAACGCGCCTGGCTCATAGCCGAATAACTCCGCTTCCAACAGATTCTCCGGGATGCCGGCGCAATTCAGCGGGATCAACGGTCCATGGGCTCTGGGGCTGTAGTGGTGGATGGCTTCCGCGAACAGCTCCTTGCCGGTTCCGCTTTCACCGGTGATGAGGACGGTTGCGTCCGTCAGGGCTACTTCTTGAGCCAGTTGCTTCATCAGATTCATTTGCGGGGAGAGGCTGATGATGGACGCAAATGGATCGTGTGGCAAGGACGAAGGCGCCGACCGAGACCGGCGGAGGGCTTGTGTGATGGCGACCTGAAGGTCTTCAAGAAGAACGGGTTTGGTCAGGTAATCGACCGCACCGGCGCGCATGATCTCGACCGCGTCTTTGACGGAATGGCGTTCTCCGATGACGAGCAAGGGCGGGGATTCCGGTGTTCGGCCGGCATACTCCAACAGGGGAGAAAGCGTGCGGGGATTGCCTTCACCGAGAACCAGAGTCGGGGAAATCTCAGGCCAGAGCGCCAGTCCTTCTGAAACGCTGTCTGTTGAGTGGAGCTTTGTTTCAGGAGAGGCAGCCTGAACAAGCTGCCGGAGTCCTGAGTCCTTGGAAATAAGGAGAATCGTCTGAAGGTTCATCGGAGCGCTCCTTGTTGTAGCCTCCAGCCGAACCATTGAACCGATTACCAGCCTACACCTCTTTCTATGAGGAAAAAAGGGGGAAAGCGAGGCGCCAACTGAACGAATTTCGGAAGCGGTTGAAAAAGGATGTTGGAAAGCAGTGGGACCGGGGTTTAGGAATGATGCGATTCACGGCGAGCTATCGGTCGAGATCATCGACTGACAGCCCACCGTGAATGAGCGAATCCCGATTTCTTTGGAAGTTATTCGGTATCCTTACAGAATGTTCGCTCGTAGGCGATGGTCATCCAGGCTTCTTCCTCGGTGATGACGCCTCCCTTGATCAGGGCCGGCATACCGGTGCCGGGACTTCCGTTCTTGATGATCCAGTGCAGTTCTCCGTCGTTCCGCTTCTTGTGGAACTTGCAGTTCGTGAAGTTGCGCGGTCCCGGCGTCAGCAGCATTCCACCTGGGCCGTTGCCGTCCCCGGTCATGCCATGACAGTTGACGCAGGTTCCCTTGCCTTCATAAAGTTCCTTGCCTTTGGCGAGTATTTCGGGCGTGACCGTGATCGGACTTTTCATTTTTCTGACGTCACCACGTTCAGCGTCCGGAACACGCGGCTTCAATGGGTCGGCCTCGGGAGCGGCCCATCCGGCCGTACTCCACATGGCAACGGCTATGATACTGCACACTGTCATGACTAAACGCTTCCCTCTCATGATTCCTCCTTGGTAATGACCACTGATGGTACGACCAGATGACCGCTCGCGCCGCGTGTTCGGGGGCGCAAACAACGAAAGATATGATAACACGACATAGCCCTACGTGGCAGTGCCCATGTTTCGTGGATGGTGAGTAGAGCGAAGTAAAGTCGGAGGCTGGTATAGAACATTCACATGAAAACATTGCGGGCCGGGACTTCTTGAGGCCCCGGCCCGCAAGAGACTCATGTGAGATCTGCAGTGATCACCACTGCGTGCCTCACACCGGCGTCATCAGGGAACTTCGACGATGTCTTTATTCATCGGCCCGAGGACGGCGAGCAATTCACCTTTCTCTTTCTCCGGGACGTTGAAGGTATCCAAAGCACTCACCAGGTCCTCCACGAGTGCGTTGAAGGCAGCGGTAGTGACCTTCATACCCTTGTGCGTCGTCTTCATGTCCCGACCTGAGTAGGTGCAGGGGCCGCCGCTCGCCTGGCACACCTGTTCGACTAAGAGTTTATTGAGCTTCTTGAGATCGGCTTTCGCGAAATAGCCGTTGATGCGCTTGTCTGCTCCCACGTTGCTGATGAACTTGGTGACGACGGCTTGGATGGCGCCTTGTCCGCCAAGTCGTTCATAGAGCGACCGGTCCGCGGCAAAGGATGTCGCGCTGCTCAGTGTCCATGTTGCCGCTACTGCAACGGCAACCGTTGCTATCTGTTTCGAGAATCTCATGATCGTTCGCTCCTTATTCTTAATTGTGAGAAATACGTACTCAATCGACCTTCTCCCCAGGATTTAGGGATTCCAAGGGGTGTTCGGCATCAACTGGCCCTTATAGTCCTTGGGATTCTTGTTCGCGACCACCACTGCAATCGCACCGCGCAGGGCGCTCGTTAAGGAGTGGGTGACGACAGGATAGGCTCCTGGCTCGTCAGCGATCAAATCGAAGGTGGCGGCGCTGCCAGGACCGACCACATAGGTCTGGACTCCCGTGAGTTTGTTGGCCGGATTGCCGCTTTCGTAGACATTGTCCCAGATTTCGGCGATCGGGTGGAGAGAAGAGAACTCGTTCGGGCCGGCATTCACGAAGTAGATTCGTACCCGCTCGCCCACCTTGACCTCCAACGGCTCTCCCCCTGGCATAAAGGGATGGTGCTTGAAGATAGCGCCGTTGAAGAGCGTAAAATCAAATTTCCGATCGAACATCGCCTGCACGTTATCCGGGTTCTGCCACAGCTCGGATTGCACGAGGACGAATTCCCGATCGGCTTTGGGCCAGGCGTTCGCGTCCTTGGGATCCACGATGATGGCACCGAACATGCCACGCGCGACGTGCTGGATCATTGGGGCCGCGCCGCAGTGGTAGAAGAACACACCGGGCTTCTTTGCCACAAAGGAGAATTTGTGTGTCTCTCCTGGTCCGACCGTACGGTGGTAGTTCTTCAAGAAGTCGAGCTCGGCCGCGTGAAAGTCCATTGAGTGGGGGAAGGAATTATTCTTGTCGCCGATCAGGGTGAAGTTCACGGTATCCCCTTCGGTGACCCGGACGACCGGACCAGGCATCTGACCGTTGAAGGTCCAAGCCTTGTACTTCGTCCCGTTCCCGTCGATGACGACTTCCGTTTCGATTGCCGTGAACGTGACATCATGGACCTTTGCCCCTGCGGACCCGGGCATCGTGATACACCCGCTGGCTCCCAACAGGACGCCAAGTCCGAGGGTTAATGTAAGCACACGAAACCTCTGCATGGTAGCCTCCCTTTAGATTTTTATGGAAAAGAAACGCTGCACTGACGAGCGCGCGGCGAACTCGGTCCCTCCACATCACTCAACAAGCAGGCGCCGGGTCAACTATCTACCAAATTCCGAGGAAAAAATACAAAGAAAATTTTTCGCAGCCCATTCAGCCAAGTACATCTAACCCCTCCTTCGAAACAAATGGGGCCTTTGAGCGAGCACAATACATACCATCCAGAAATGGTTACTGGATGGTTACTTGATAGGAGTCCATAATTTGCTAGGAAAAATATGATCTTTCAGGCAGTTGGTGAAGATTTTGAGGTTCCCTTGGAAAGATATCGACTCCGTGGTTCAAAACGGTTAGTGGTCCAGAGAAGAATCTAATAAGATACGCCCTGTATCCGATTCGATTCATACCAAGAGCGCCCTCCGGATTTGTTGAGAAGCATCGTGACTAAGCACGTTGGATCAGCCGGAGGAAGTTTGAGGTACAAATTGTGCCCGCAAGTGTGAGCACAAACAGGGTTACGAGGGTTTGAGATTGCGCTGCGCGATGGCCACGTTCCTGAGAAAACCCTGGTGTTTTGCGCGTCGAATCGGGCTTTGTCGAAACACCGTCGCGAAGGTCGTCTCCTCTAACTTGGAAAGCTCTTTAAGGTCAGGGGAGAGGCTCCAGTTTGAAGGTTGAAAGGATTCTTCTTGGGTCGGTTCGGCTCGGAGATTGAACGGACACACGTCAAGACAATCGTCACAGCCGAAGATCTTGTTTCCCATGCCTGCTTGTAGCTCGTGAGGAATGACGGCTTCATCGCCGCGCAGTTCGATGGTAAGGTAGGAAATACAGCGAGTGGCGTCGACGACATAGGGCTCGACGATGGCCTTTGTGGGGCAGGCTTGAATACAGAGCGTGCAACTGCCGCAGAGGTCGGTCGCCGGTTCGTCGGGTTCCAACTCCAATGTGGTCAGCACTTCTCCCAGCAGCAGCCAAGAACCATGGTCGGCTGAAACGAGATTGGAATGTTTTCCGATCCAGCCCAAGCCGGCCTGTTCCGCCCAGGCCTTCTCCATGATGGGACCGGTGTCGGAGTACGAACGGGTTTTGGCATCCGGTGCCATCTTGTGAATAAATTGTTCCAGTTGCTTGAGCCTGGCATCAAAAAGCTTGTGATAGTCCTTTCCCCAAGCATATCGCGCAATACGGCCGTAGCCAGGCTGTTCATCGGCACGGTGCACGGTGAGATAGTTGATCCCCACCGAGATGATTGACCGGCAGCCGGGAAGTACTTGACCAGGATCGGCGCGCTTGTTCGGGTCACGTTCGATCCAAGCCATGGTGCCGTGATAGCCTCGCCGCAGCCATTCAGTGAGACGGGCGAAGAGGTGTTGAGGTGCCGCGGTCTCGGAATTGCGCGAGGGGCTGTTTTCCTGATCGCCGGCGGCTGACCGGGATACGCGGGTAATCCCAACCGCATCGAATCCCAATGCGCGGGCTTCTTGTTTGATTGCTGATGTGATGGACATGGGATACAAGTACCAGGATGTTGAAAAAGTCCGCCGGCAGCGTTCTCACATCGTTCAGAGGCTCAACGTACCGCCGGGTAAGAGCTGCTAAGAGCAGCTCGGGGCGGGTGGGTAAAAAAGAATACGCCTCGCCCCTCACTTGCTGCGGCCTTGCTGGACGGCCATTTTGAACATCCTGGACGCGTTTCTGTTTGAGTCGGTGATATCCTGGCATCCTGGCTTTAGAGAATCGAAATAGTTGCTCAACAACCTGTCAATGCTGGGCCGAGCAATCAAAGCGGACACTAAAGTGGGCCGAACATCGGATCGATTTGCATCGATCGCAGGTGCCGACAATTTTTGTCTTCCAATCGGTCCTCGTTTCATCAAACCGACAGCGCAGTCGGCCGGCTTTCGAGATCGTGGTCCAGGGCTGCTTGGTTCCGGGAATGGAGGCGACCCGGCACCCTTGTGGGAACGGAACGTAGCAGGGGCGTCCGGCGTCACCTTTTTCCATGGAAAAGCTGCACGACAACTCTGTTGTGGCTCCGGAATCCTCTATCTCCTGCTCCTGCGCCTTGGTGTCGAGGGAGGGACCCAGAAGTATCACGAGCAGCAACACAAAAAGACCGAATGCCAGGCGTTGAATCGTCATGGTCATCGATGGTAGCACAGTCCTTTGTCTTGCAGCCATGAAGAGGGCCGCGTAGAATTCTCCCGCCGGCTTCTATTCAAACCAATGGAGGCTCCATGCTCGCGACGCGGATTACGCAAAAAGAGGGCGCATTCTATTTCATCGCGTACAAGGCCGGTGAGCTCTTGGACAAGGTCCGGTTCACCAGCCGGTATTACTTCGAGGGTGAGGAGATCGCACAGGCCAAGATTTCCGACCATGACGACGTGGCGCAGTTTATTGCGGGAATCGAGCGGAGCGAAAAGGGATTCCAACGGGTCTTGAATCGGCAGAAGATCAAGCAGATCGTCAATTTTTATGAGACGGTCGTGGCTCAACCGATGATTCCCGGCACCGTGCTGCTCTTTACCGACGAAACACTTCGCTTCCAAAAGATGGACGGCTCGGATTCAATCGGCCACCTGAGCGAGCCGAAGGGAAAGTATCTGGTGATCGACGGGCAGCATCGACTCGCCGGGCTCCATTTCTTTCATGATAAACATCCGGATCAAAGTGCGCAGGTCGAGGTCCCGTGCCTCTTGTTTGACGGCAGAAGCGCCGACTTTGCGACGGAGATGTTCGTGATCATCAACTCCACCCACACGCGGATCAACCGGTCTCATTTGGTCGATCTCTACGAAAAAGTCTCATGGGAAAGTCCCGAAAAGAAATTTGCCGCCAAGGTCGTGAACCTCCTCTATGGCGAACCGGATTCGCCGTTGCAGTACAAGATCAATCGTCTTGGAGGGCGGAGCAAACAGGAAAAATGGATTCTGCAGTCCGAGGTGTTCAACGAGCTGTTGAAAGTCGTGACGGTCCATAAGCGCTGGATGGAGTCCCACTTGGGGATGAAAGCCGAGCGCTGCTACGCGCTGGTGCGCGACTACCTGAAGGGGGTCAAGGACGTCATGGGCGAGGTCTGGGGCCAGAACGACCGGTATATGTTTACTCGCGATGTGACCCTCAAGGCATTGATTCGCGTCCTGGACGACTTGATTGTGGATCGCAAGCTCATCAATGATTGGGACGAGCAACGCTCGCACAAACCGTTTGCTGAAATCGTCAAACCCTGGGCTCCTCTGACGAAGGAGTTCCGCGCCGACGGCTTTTATGAGCGGTTTCCCGCCAAAGGACAACTTGAACGGGTACGAAAGATTCATCAGCGGCTGCTGGATGCGATTGTCGGATAAACCACGGGGGGCTTGGCCGGTTCTCCTGTTTCTGATCGTCGTTCAGGTTCCGCCGTCGATTGCGGCATTGGGATCACGGGCATCGGCGGCGGCTGATGCCGATGAGTTGGAGGTGAGGGCCGAGCCCGGCGGTGGCGTACGTGCAACGGCACATCCGCTCTTTCCCGCTAAGCCGGAAGTGATACAAGCGTTGTTGATGGATTACGCCCATTGGCCGGATCTCTTTGAGGTTCGGATGAAAGTGGTTGCTTCGAACATTCAGGATGGGGTGGCCACCATCGATCTTCGTATCGACCATCCCGTGATGCCCGGTGAACGTCGGTTGGTCACAGAATCCCGGGTCTTACCGAACGGTGGCCTGGTGACCGATCTGAAGTCCGGTGACTTCAAGCGCTATCACAGGATCTGGAAGCTTCAGTCGGCTGGGGATGGAAATCACACACGCGCAGATTTCGAGCTGACCGTTGAGCCGGATTCACTTGCACCGGATTGGTTAGTGGCGATGGTTGTGCGGCAAGAATTGACCGCTCACTTTCGTATCGTCAAACAGAAGGCCTTAGCGTATTCCAAGCGGTAACCGACATGGTTCACGTTTCGGGAAAGAAGAATCCCGTCGCATCGGTGCTGTCAGGCCTGTATGTCATTCTGGATCCCTCGGTTTGTTCCGATCGTCCGCTTGTCGATGTCCTGAAAGCTTCCGCGACAGCCGGCACCAAAATTTTTCAGTACCGAAACAAGACGGCTTCGATGAAAGCCGCCTATGCGGAAGCGTTGCCGTTGAGGAAAGCGGCGCATGAACTCGGCGTCCTGTTCATCGTCAATGATCGGTGCGATTTGGCGATGGCCGTGGGCGCGGACGGCGTGCATCTCGGACAGGGAGACTTACCGCTCGATCTCGCGCGAAAAGTCATGGGGCCTGACAAACTGATCGGTATTTCGACGCACAGCCGAGAGCAAGTGGTGGCGGCGACAGCCGGCAGGCCAAACTATCTTGGGTTTGGTCCGATTTTCACGCCCGCCTCAAAGTCGGACCATGATCCGGTTGTTGGTCTGCAGGGGCTCCGAATAATCCGCCCCTTGACGACACTCCCGATCTTCGCCATCGGTGGGATTACGGCCGATCGAGCTGACGAAGTGATTCGAGCAGGAGCCGACGGCGTGGCGGTCATCTCCGCAATTCTGAAGGCGCCGGATATTTCGCAGGCCGTCACCGATTTTGTCTCGCGGGTCTCAACACCAACTTCGCCAGCTTCTTAAGCGCAGCCGATCGGGCAAGGTGTAGGACCGCGGGACGGAATCGTCCCGGCAGGCCCGGTTCGTAAGGGAGTGGGCCGATCACAGGTATGCCGGACTGTTTGCGAAGAATCTCAAGCGTCGATCGCTCTTGAACGCGCGTGAGGGCCGATCGGACGGGTTGAGTGCGGTTCAGAACAAGCGCGATCATCCGGATTTTCTGATGCCGAAGGGCTTCGACCGTCAGTAAGGCATGATTGATTCCGCCCAGTCCGGATCGTCCAACGACGACAACAGGAAGTCGCAGGTGTTTGATCAAACTCAGCACGTTGTCGCTGTGCGTGATGGGAACCTGCACGCCGCCGACTCCCTCGACCACCATGCATTCATATCGACCGGATAGGAGACGATAGATCTTGCTGATGGTGTCGGGGTTGATGCTGTGCCCGCTCATCTGCGCAGCGGTAAGAGGAGCGACCGGCAACTCAAACGAATAGGGACAGATAGCTCCCGTTGTCTCTTCGCTTTCTATGATGGATCGTAGTCGGGCTGCATCCGACCGGGCGTCTCTTCCTATCGAGACTCCTGTCTCAATCGGTTTCATCACGCCGACCGTCCGCCCGCGCTTCTTCAGATGAAGGGCGAGCGCCGCCGTGACCAATGTCTTCCCAACGCCTGTATCGGTACCGGTAACGAAAACTCCGTATGTCACGGACAACCCCCGATGGCTGTGGAGAGGAGACGCCTCTCCTCGATCACAGATGTCTGCTGTCGCAGTTCCACACTTGCCCTGACACGTCCTTGAGCTGGGCCACATGCACGATCGTATCCACGACTTCGTCGAGAGAGGCCGGCCGGTGCAGGGCGTGATCGAGCCAGCCCTGTCCTTCTGGAAAGAAGCCCTCCGTCAAGTCGGTCTTCTGCCAGCCAGGCAGCACGAGATTCAGGCGAATATTCTGCGGCCCCCATTCCAGCGCGGCTGATCGTACAAGTCCGATCAGTCCGGCCTTCGATGTCGCATACGCACTCTGGCCGGTCGCCCCGTGGAATCCCGTGTGGGACCCGATCACAATGATAGAGCCCCCGCCGCGAGCGAGCAGAAAAGGGGCCATGGCTCGTAAGCAGTGAAATGTTCCGGTGAGATTCGTGGCAATCACGTTATCCCAGATCTCGTCTGAATGGCGCACAAGCAAATCGCTCTGTCCGATTCCGGCGTTGCAGACCAAGGCTAATGGGCCGGAGGTGCAGCCGGAGAATTTGTCGATCATGCGTCGAACGGATTCAGCTTCTCGAATGTCGGCATGATATGAGTCGCCGATTCCACCGCCCTCAAGGACACGATCCAGAGTCACTTCGGCCGCCGGTTTATTCCGATAGTAATGGACCCCCACATACCATCCGATTTTCCCGAACGCTTGACTGACGGCGCGACCGATGCCTCCGGAAGCCCCGGTAATGAGGATTGCCGGACGATCGGACGATTTTGTCGTCCGATCCTTCACCGAACGTATCGATGAAAGGAGAGGTTCCATAATCGGAGAGAATTATGCGGTGAGAAGCGCACCAACACAAGCACGTATCGAAACTCAGCACAGCACCTATCGGCTTGCCGCCCTCGGGACTCCTATGATACCGTCAAATCTCGTATCTGGAGCAGGAATGATGGTGAAGCTTACATATGACATGCGGCTGGGTTTGACGTTGGGGCTGTGCTTGTTCTTGGGACTATTCCCATGGTCTGTCGTGCTCAGTGCGGAGGAGCCGGTCACGATTGCAAAGTCCGAGGAGTATTTCCCCGATACGGTCGGGAGCCGCTGGACCTATCGCGGCCAGATCAGCGAGGGACCGCTCCAATCCGTCGAAGAGAAGTTTTTTACGAATGTGTCGACGGTCTCGGGAACCAAGACGGTGAAAGGTGTCACCGTGACGGTGTTCCATGATACGAACCCGGGAAATCACGGACCCTCGGATAGTTTTTATCGACGCGACGCGGTCGGCATTGTGTATTATGGGTCTGAGCCTGGAACACCGTTGGAGAAACAGATTACGCCCTACCAGATTTTCCGCTTTCCGTTGAGAATCCCATCCTCCTTCCAGCAATTCGACCGAATGGGGGTTGATTTCGGCAGCGATATGGATCGTGACCAAACAGATGAGAAGGTCGATACGCAGGGATGGAGTAAGGTGATCGGTCGAGAAACCATCACCGTCCCAGCCGGTACATTTCAGGACGCCGTCAAAGTTGAAGCACGGATGAACATGAAGATCCATTTGTCAGGAAGCCGCCGCACCGTCTCCGGAATCGATGTGATGACGGCTTGGTTTGCCAAGGGGGTCGGTCTGGTGAAGTATTCAGAGCGGCAGGAATTATCCGCCATCAAGGAGGACCGCGGCGTGGTCACGGAGATTACAGAAGAACTTGAAGAGTACGACGTCAAGGCGGCGAAGGCCTCACTGAGTCGATTCGAATCCCCGACGAAGGGTGTTCTCACTGATGATTCTGGCGATCATGAATTGGGCCAGGTAATCTTCCCCACCCGCTTTCGCGCCTACCCCTGAGAAACGGTGCCCACCGAAGGGTTGACGAGAGACGAGGGCGCCGGTAATCGGTCGGTTCAAGTACAGATTCCCTACGTCGAACTGTTCACGGGCCATCGCAAGATTGGCGGGACTCCTGGCATAGACCCCTCCGGTCAAGGCATACTCGGTTCCGTTTGCCAAGCGGAGTGCATCGGCAAAGCTGTCCGCTTTCAGGACGGCCAATACCGGCCCAAAGATTTCCTCCTGTGCCAGGCGGTGATGGGGTTGGATATCGGTGAACACCGTCGGTCCAACGAAATACCCGTTCTGATCCACTGATCGTTGCGCGAGGAGCCGGCCTTCTTCGAGCCCGAGTGAAATATAGCGTTGGATGCTCGCCTGGGCTCGGGCATCGATCACCGGTCCCACCCTGGTGGACGGGTGCATGGGATTGCCGATCTCCAAGCTCAGCACTGCCTCACGTAGACGGGAAACGAAGGAGTCATAGATAGTGCGATGTACGATGACTCTGGAGCAAGCCGAGCACTTCTGTCCCGCATAGCCTGAGAACGAGGCGACGACACCGGTAATCGCTTCGTCCAGATCGGCCGTCTCATCGACGATGACGGCATTCTTCCCACCCATCTCGGCAATCACCCGTTTGATCATAGACTGCCCGGGGGCCACGCGCGATGTGTCCGCCAAAATGCGGAGTCCCACGGTCTTCGATCCGGTAAACGCGATCGTGAGGACATGGGGATGCTCGACGAGCGCTTGGCCGACGTCCGGCCCACCCGGCAGGCAGGTCAAACAACCGGCCGGTACACCGGCCTCGATGAAGATGTCAGTGAGTAGGGTTCCTAAGCCGGGTGAGCGTTCTGATGGTTTGAACAGGACCGGATTTCCGGTCACGAGTGCTGCTGAGATCATTCCGGTCGGGATGGCGAGCGGAAAGTTCCATGGCGCGATGACTGCCGTCACGCCGCGCGGTTCATAGGAGCGCTGGTTGAATTCTCCCGGACGGTTCCCCAATCGCACCGGTCGAGCCAGACGATCCATCTCATCGGCATAGTAACGGAGAAAGTCGATCGCTTCCGCCACATCGGCATCGGCCTCGCGCCAGGGTTTGCCGACCTCAAAGATTTCCCAGGCGGCGAGCTCAAAACGATTATGGCTCATAGCCGACGCAGCTTTGCGCAGGATTTCCGATCGCGCTTCCGGAGCTTTCCGCCGCCAAGAGTCCCATTGTTTGAGCGCCTGTTCAATGATGTGGTCCAGATCGGATACCGCCGCGCTCTGCACCTTGGCCACGACCTCATTCGGTCTACAAGGATTATGGGATTCCAGCCATGGGCCGGTCAGCCTGATACCGGATGTTCCACTGGGCCATTGTCGGCCGAGCTGAGATTGAACCGATCCAATACGTGCGCGCATGGCCTTTCGAACCTCTGCTTGTGAAAAGTCGCTGTGCGGTTCGTTGCTGAAACTCCTCCCCCCGGTCGTGGTTGTGTGTCGGAGCTGGGCCGGCGCCGTCGGTGGAGCGAGAAGCGTGGCCAATGGCTGGGACTCGACATACTCTTTTTTGAGGAACGATTCATTCGACGTATTTTCCAACAGCCGCCGAACCAGATAGGCCATGCCGGGGAGCAGCCGACCAATCGGACTGTATAAGCGTACACGGCGGCCTAATTTGACCATCGCCTGTTGGAAGGGCTCCGCCATGCCGAAGATCATTTGGTACTCGCGGGCATCGGCAGATAGCCCCCGCGACTCCGCATGGGCTTCGATGGCGGCTAACGTGCGAAGATTGTGCGTGCCGAACGCGGGGCGGATGAGATCGGAATGTTCAAACAGCATCGGAATCAATCGCTCGTACTGCATGTCGGTTTCTGCCTTGTGCTCAAAAAGAGGCGGCGGCCAGCCTGCTTGCCGATATCGAACGGTATCGGAATCCCAGTACGCGCCCTTGACCAGCCGGATCGTGATCGGCGCATGACGCGCTCGTATCCAGGCCACCAGATTCTGTATATCCCGTTCGGTTTCTCGGTGGTAGGCCTGCAGCGCGAGTCCGGCATAGGGATAGGATCGATAAGCCGGCTCTGCGAAGAGTTTCTTGAATATATGCAGAATCAGGTCCTTTGTCTCCGCCTGCTCCATATCGAAAATCAATCCGGCCGGCAGCGACTGTGCCAGATCCACCAGTGGGCGGAGACGTGCGGCAACTGACTCGTAACTTCCATCGGGATCGATCGGGTCCAGCCGGGAAGAGAGAGCCGAAATTTTGAGCGAGAGCTGCACGCGTGGGATCGGTCCCACGTGGTCTTGTTGGAGCAGAGGAGTGGAAGGCCAGGTCTTGGTGGCCCGGTCGAGTTCATTCAAGGCGTTCAGACACTGGTCGCGATAGCGGTCGGCTTCCTGTTCGCTGATGGTGGCCTCCCCCAAAAGATCGACGGACCAGGCTCGTCCGTCTTTCCATAACTGCGACAAGGCCGGAACTGCTTCTTCGATCGAGGCACCGGCG
Source organism: Nitrospira sp. (assembly GCA_019636835.1). Taxonomy (GTDB): domain Bacteria; phylum Nitrospirota; class Nitrospiria; order Nitrospirales; family Nitrospiraceae; genus Nitrospira_D. Next base: position 27,099 of record JAHBWU010000022.1, on the reverse strand, counting down.
ATGAACGTTTTGGCCATCTGTTCGATGTGTTTCCTGATCGACTTGCCGGTAAGACGGGCGCCCAGGCTTGTTGAGGCCAGTGCCTTCAATCCCCACTGAAGGCCGAACAACTCGCCGCTCTCGCGGCCGAAATATTCTTCGGCGAGCGAGACGACTCGTTCATCGTCCTGAATGACCGGAAGGACATCGATGAAATGGAACAGCCTTGTCTTAAACGACGCATCCTTCATCGCCAGATTGATCGCCGAATGAGACCACCAGCGGTTGTCAAAGATCGACGGTGATAGGCCGCCGGAGAGCTGGGCGAGTTGTTCGCCGATCAAGCGAACGGCTGGTTCCAATGAGGGAGATGGTGTCATCGGTAGTCCTGCGAGTGATGCACTCCGTTTGAATTCAGTATACCTCGACTTCCCTGGATGGGACATGGTCGATAGCCCAAGCGACCCATATCATTTTCCGTAAGGCATCGCTTATGATGCTAGAGTACGGGTAAGTAGATGGTTGGATCGGAGGATACTCGTCATCGAAGACGCGGTTGGGCGGAATCAGACTAGGAGATATCGATATGGCTGATGAACATAGTCATGGGGCGCAGCCCCAGACAAAAGATAATTTAATCCCCGGAGTGAAACATGTCATTGCAATCAGCAGCGGCAAGGGAGGAGTCGGCAAATCAACTGTCGCCGCGAACCTGGCCTGTGCGTTAGCCGTGGCCGGTGCAAAGGTTGGGCTGTTGGATGCCGACCTCTATGGCCCCAATATTCCCATGATGATGGGGAGCACGACCGGACCGGAACAGAAAGACGGCAAGATTGTTCCAGTCGAGAATTACGGGGTGAAGCTGATTTCCATGGCTTTTCTGGTGCCGGAAGAAGCTCCGCTTGTGTGGAGGGGCCCGATGGTCCATCAGTATCTGCAAGCGTTCTTCCGGGATGTGCTCTGGGGAGACTTGGACTACTTACTCATCGACTTGCCGCCGGGTACCGGCGATGTGCAGCTCTCCTTGTCCCAGATGGTTCCGTTGGCCGGGGCGATTACAGTGACCACACCTCAAGAAGTCGCGCTTTACGATGTTCGTAAGGGCATGGCGATGTTCCAGAAGGTGAATGTCCCTCTTCTGGGTATCATCGAAAATATGAGTTATTTTGTCTGTGGTCACTGCGGCGAGCGGACGGAGATCTTTTCGCATGGGGGAGGGGAGCGGGCGGCGGCCAAGCTCGCGGTGCCGTTCCTCGGACGGATCCCGATCGATCCGGCTATTCGGGATGGTGGGGATACTGGGCACCCTATCGTCGTTGCCGATCCGGCATCTCCTCAGGCGGGGGCGTTTCGGGATATTGTAAAGAAACTCATGGAAGAGGTAGGTGGCACCGGAAAGGCCGGTCCGTCCATCGATAGTTTGCTCAAGAAGATCAAGCAACCATTTAGTGCCAATTGAGATGCATTACTTCGGAGGTAAGGAATGGGGGAGTTCGTACGTGTTGCAACGCTGGCAGACATAAAACCGGGACAGGGTATTGTGGCGGAGGCGAACGGTAAGACTCTGGCAGTATTTAACGTGGACGGGGCCATCCACGCGATTAACAATACCTGTTGCCATAGAGATGGTCCATTAGGGGAGGGGGAGTTAGAAGGCAATATTGTTACCTGCCCCTGGCACGGATGGCGATACAATGTCACGACCGGGGCTTGCGTGAATAATCCCTCCGCGAAAGTGGAAACCTATCAAGTAAAGGTGGAAGGCGAAGATGTGAAAGTACTATTTGAACAATGAGCCTTGCTTGTGCCAACGCTATCGGACATTCGCTCTTACTTGAGGTGATACATGGCTGTTTCTTCGAATGATCAAATCGACATCGCCGCGGCGCTCGTCCGCCTCTATGTATTCTTGGCTCAATACCTGGATCGTTGTTCCGACGAAGCCGCGCGCAAAAGCTTTCCGGATGCTGAGCTGCAAGCCCATCTGAATGAGACGCGCCGACAGCTCATGGAGATCCTGTCGGTCAATCCTGTTGTGAAGAAAAAGCTTACCGAGGAATGTGACCGAATCTTGGCATTGGGAGCCGCTTGTCTACAATCCGGCGCAGCAGAGTCCAAGACGCGCGAGGCGATTCAAGCTGAGCGGGCCGTGCTCAAGAACAAGACCATCGCGTTGAGCGACTTGGTTGCGGTCTATCGAGCCTTAGCATGAACAATGGATGGGGGAGGACTCGACAAGCATCAACTCGCCGGATTGGACGACCAGGAGCGAGGATTCAGCAGGCCGGTCGAGTTTGAACTGGTAGGGGAAGGATATCGGGCTGTCTTGCGGTATGAGACCGTCCGGGTCAGGACGGAGGGGCATCCGACCCAGGACGAGGCGCTGGCCATCTTGATTCAGACCTTGCACGCTCAGGGCTATCGGCAGCTCAAAACTCAAAAGAGTTTTTGCGATGGGATGTACCTGGGTTCACGGGAGCTGTGGGTGGAATATCCGGATCCCCCACAAGCCGAGCCGGAGCAATCCAGTTTCTTTGATAAAATAAGGAACTGGTTCAAACCGCGCTCCGTGAATGGATAGCCCCATGAGTTTTGTACCATTAGCCCATCTCCAGTCTTCCTTCGGCCACGATCATCAACCCGCTTCGCCGGCTCAACGAGGCGAGCCATTCTCTGACCGCCGACCTCGCCTTCCATCGTGGTTCAAAGTCCAGGCCAAGACCGGTCCGGATTATCTCGATATCAAGCACACCATGGAGCGGCTCAAGCTCCATACGATCTGCGAAGAAGCTCGCTGTCCGAATCGATGGGAATGTTGGAACGCTCGCACGGCGACATTCCTGATCTTGGGCGATATTTGCACTAGGCGTTGCCACTATTGTTCCGTCGAGACCGGAAGGCCGCTTCCAGTGGATGAGCGGGAGCCGGGTCGTGTTGCGGAAGCGGTGCGAGCCCTCGGCCTGCGCCATGCCGTAATTACGTCAGTGAATCGAGACGAATTGCCGGATGGTGGAGCCTGGGTCTTTGCGGAAACGATTCGACAAACCAAGCGGCTGAATCCAACTTGCACGATCGAGGTGCTGATACCGGACTTTGAGGGGGATGAGAAAGCGCTCGCAACGGTCTGTGCAGAGAAGCCGGAGATCCTGAATCACAATATTGAAACAGTCAGTCGACTCTTCCCTTCGATTCGACCTCAGGGGAAATATCCACGGTCGATCGACCTGCTTGCGAGGGCGAAGCAGCTTGGGATGAAGACGAAGTCCGGCTTGATCTTAGGCATGGGAGAGACACTCGACGAAGCGCGCGAGGTCATGCGGGATCTCCGAGCGGTCGACTGCGATATCCTCACCATCGGCCAGTATCTCCAGCCCACGAGAAATCATCTACCCGTTGCTCGGTTCTATGAGCCCTCAGAATTTGCGTTGTTGAAGGAAGAAGGGCTTACCATGGGATTCAGCCATGTGGAATCTGGACCGCTCGTGAGGAGTTCCTACCATGCTGAGCGGCAGATTTCTCAAGACATATAGAGAGCGGTTATGAGGCGCAATGTCGTCATTCTTTAAATCAGAACATGGACCACAGCCACTGGTTGGTGACCTCGTGGTGGAATTGAACCTCTGCCGGCTTGATCAAGGTGCCCAGCTGCTTCGGACAACGGTCCGCCGCCATCTGCTTCAGCTCGGCAAACTTGTCGCGGACCTCCTCACCGTACAGCATCGACGTCAACTTGCTCGATTTAAACAGTCGGATCGCATCGATGATGTTGCCCGGCAGAAGGCTGGTACTGCCGCGCTTCGACTCATCCCCCTGTGATGATGGGCCATCGAGGCCGGTGCGAATAAGAGTGTAGAAGACCATGTATGGATTCGCGTCCGGGGCGACCGATCGGACCTCGATGCGCGCGGAGCGCTCGTTGCCCAGCGGGATGCGGACCATGGCGCCACGGTTGATCGCAGATGCCGAGATCTGATTCGGCGCTTCATAGTGGGGGTCGAGGCGACGGTAGGCGTTGACGCTGGGATTCAACACAAGCGCGATGTCGTTCGCAGAAGTCAAGATGCGATTGATGACATCCCAACCAGCCTTCGATAGTCCGTCTTTACCCTTCGGATCGTGAAACAGATTTTTGTCGGCATGGGCGATGCTGAGGTTCGTATGCATGCCGCTGCCGTTGACGCCGGTGACCGGCTTCGGCAGAAAGCTTGCCGTAAGGTCGGCTTGAGCGGCGACCTGTCTGCACAAGAGTTTGTAGAGCTGCACCTGATCCGCCGCGACGAGCGCATCTGAGTATGAGAAGTTCATCTCGAATTGGGATGGCGCGACCTCCGGGTGATCTTTCTCATTCTGGAAACCCATCGCGCGCTGCACTTCGGCGGCGCGATCGATGAATGTGCGAAGGGCATCGCCCGGCAGTGAATGGTAATAGCCGCCGGTCGACACAAACTCGAACTTGCCGGACTCGGTGTAGCGCCGTTCGGCATCCTTGCCCTTGAAGAGGAAGCCCTCGATCTCGGTCGCAACGTGAAAGACAGTGCCATCTTTCTTGTAGGCCTGCTCGCACCACTGTTTGAGCGTTAGGCGCATGTCGGCTCCGTACGGCTGACCGCCGCGCTCGAGCACGTCGCCGAAGACCACGACTTTGCCCGGACCAAAAATGTCGGCGGGCACCATGTAGAAGGCAGCCCAGTCGATAACAAGGCGCAAGTCGGACTCGGCTTGCTGCGAAAACCCGCGGATGGAGCTGCCGTCGAAGGTGAGGTTGTCACCGTTCTTGAGCAGGAACTTCTTGTCGTAGTCCAACATGTGTAGACGACCTTCCAGGTCGGTGAAGCATACGGTCACGGCCTTGATGCGCTTTTCGTCGGAGAGGTACGCCTGTCGTCGCTCCCGGATCTGGTCAGCCGAGGCTCGGCCCATCCGCTCCTCTTTATAGGAGAGATTCATCTCCTCAAGCTTGTCGTAGGGGATCTCAAGAAAATCTCGAAGCAGAACGTTGTTCATATGTACATACCTGTAAGACGGATAGAATTAACTCAATATTCTCGCAAGTGGTGCAGTCCATACACCGGTACCGTAATAGCTAAATTTTTCTAAGTCAATGTCTGATCCAGATGGAATTTGACATGGAATGGAGAGACATCAGCAACCTCATTGAGTCGGCTCAGCTGGATTTTCTTCTATCAGGAGTGACGAAATGCTGGACGCTGAGACATGGCTATTTGCAGACTCTCCGGCCTGAGGCGTGATAGGTACCTCAACTCATCGCCTCTTACAAACGTATCATCAGACTGAGTGTCATCTCCTCTTCCACCCGGACAAGACACAACGCTGGGCCATGAGTGGCGTGAAGCTGAGTATGTCCTCAGATATCTGCACCATAAATCTCTCCGCAAGGTCTTGATCCTGAAAGCATTCGTACACGTCGTCGAGAAAGCCGCCACGAAGCAATGGGTGATGGAGAAACTCATTGCCGGGACCTGTCTCGACTTCAAGCGGATACTCGATGGCTTCAACCTGTTCAAGATCGAGTTTCTCAAGCCAACTTCGTGCGTCTTGCGCCGATGGTCGTTCATTCAGATATTCCTGGAATCGGTCTCGCTCGTTGGGCAGTCCTTGCTGGGTCATCGCTTGATCCACTCGCTGCCACAATGAATCAAATGTTCCATAGGACGGAAAGGTCAGGACGAGCTGACCTCCTGGGTTGAGCCGTTCGACGAGGCCACGGACGGCCTCGAACCGATGAGGGCGAAAGAACATAACGGAGAGATTGCCTGTGATGCGATCGAAGGTCGGCAGATGAGGCGGCAAGGCACGTATGTCCGCACAGTCGAACCGAAGCCATGGCAATTGCGAACCCTGAATCGCCCTGGCGCGAGCGACCTGACCGGCACTGATATCTATTGCTAATACTTCACCGGTAGGACCAACCTGCTCGGCGAGATAAAACGCCGGAATGCCGTGGCCGGAAGCGACGTCAAGGATCCGCAGCCCTGGTCGAAGGTCCAGGTGTTGTAGTAACGATTCGGCGAACGGTGTGGACCAATAATCGTGCTTCGGAAGAGGCCAGCGAAGAGCATGCCTGTTCATGGTGCCATGAAGATCATGTGGAAGAGGCCAATGCACCGGAAATGAGAGCCTGTGCCTCCTCTTGAACGCGCTTCAAGTGCTCCTTTCCTTTGAAGCTCTCCGCATAGAGTTTGTACACATCTTCGGTTCCGGACGGTCTGGCAGCGAACCAGCCGTTCTCGGTCACAACCTTCAGACCGCCGATCGCTGCGCCGTTGCCTGGAGCTTTGGTGAGCATGGCTGCGATTCGGTCCCCAGCTAGTTCCGTCGCCTTCACCTGGTCGGGCGAGAGTTTGGAAAGAATGGTTTTCTGCTCCGGAGTGGCAGGTGCATCGATTCGTTCATAGACCGGTTCGCCTAATTCTTTCGTGAGGTCTCGGTACAACTCGGATGGATCGTGGCCGGTCTTGGCCATCATCTCGGCTGCCAGCAGATCCATGATGATCCCGTCTTTGTCGGTGGACCAGACTGTACCATTGCGACGGAGGAATGACGCGCCGGCGCTTTCCTCGCCGCCGAATCCGAGTGAGCCATCCAGCAGGCCGCTGACAAACCACTTGAAACCCACGGGAACTTCAACCAGTTTCCGTTTCAATTTCGCCGCGACGCGGTCGATCAGGCTACTGCTGACCAAGGTCTTGCCGATCCCAGTATCGGATTTCCAGCCGGCACGATTGGCAAAGAGGTAAGCAATCGAGACGGCCAGGTAATGGTTCGGATTCATCAAGCCGGAGCGAGTGACGATCCCGTGTCGGTCATTATCGGCATCATTGCCGAATGCCACATCGAAGCGATCTTTCAAGGCGATCAGGTTCGCCATGGCATAGGGAGACGAACAGTCCATCCGGATCTTGCCGTCCCAATCCAAAGGCATGAAGCGGAACGTTGGATCGATTGTTGGATTCACATTCTCGATGTTCAACCCATACCGTTCAGCAATCGGTTGCCAGTAGGCTATACCGGACCCGCCAAGTGGGTCGATCCCAAGCTTCAGCTTCGCGGACTTGATGGCATCCATATCGACGACGTTGGTCAGATCGCTCACATAGGCTCCAAGGTAGTCGTGCCGGTGTGTGGTCGATGTCCGCCGGGCCTGTTCAATCGGAAGACGTTTCACTCCTTGGAGGTTGGCGGCTAGAAGGGCATTGGCTCGATCCTCAATCCACTTCGTGGTCTGTGTATCGGCAGGGCCCCCGCTCGGTGGGTTGTACTTGATACCGCCGTCTTCCGGAGGATTGTGAGATGGCGTAATGACAACCCCGTCGGCCAGACCGGAGGTTCGGCCTCGGTTGTAGGTGAGGATTGCATGCGAGATGACCGGTGTCGGCGTGTATCCATCATTCTGGTCGATCATAATATCGACACCATTCGCCGCGAGGACTTCAATCACTGTCGCGAAGGCCGGTTCCGATAGAGCATGTGTATCCTTTCCCAAATAGAGAGGCCCGGTCGTGTGCAGTGCAGACCTGTATTCGCAAACCGCCTGAGCGATCGCCACGATATGGTTCTCATTGAAGCTTCGTCTGAAGGAAGAGCCACGATGCCCTGACGTACCGAATGACACGCGCTGTTCTCGGGCCGAGGCATCCGGCTTCTCAGCCCAGTACGCAGACAAGAGCTTTTCCATATCCATAAGGATTGTGGGAGGTGCTGGTTGCCCAGCGAGGGGATGAATAGCCATAAGAGAGATGTAGTTCGATTGTCAGGCTGCTGTCAACTGTAGAGAGCCAAACTCTTGTCCTGTATCAAAAGACCGGGCGCCTCGAAGGGTCTCTGACGTCGTACGTGAGGTGGTGACATCGAATGAATGATGCGTCGAACTAGGAAAGCGGACGGAGAAACCCTTATAGAACGCTGACTTCATGGATTTCGAATAATTGATCCGGTAAGATGCCAAGAAGGACCGATACGTCATTTGAAGGGGGTGGTGTGTCCCATCTGCGACTTTCGCTCGTGATCGTTCTTACCTTCGTGGTGTTGGCCGTCGCGTTCCTCTCGTTTTCGAGAGAGTTGACCGGGCAAGACTATCTCAAGGACTTCGTCCTGGAACAACTTGAGGAGAGTCTGGGTAGAAAGATCGACGTACATCGGGTCAAGTTTGTGATCTTCCCACGTATCCGCGTGGAACTCGCCGATGTCAAGATTCACGATCCTGAATCGGAACAGGTTGTCCTGACGGCTAAACGGGTCGATCTGGTCTTACGCCTCCTGCCGCTCCTCCAAAAACAGGTCGTGGGCAAGCGATTGTTGATTGAGGAACCGACACTGACGCTTCGACGAAACGAGGGCGGTCGTTGGAATGTCTTGGACGGGTTGAGCGGCCAGGCCGATGCCGATCAGCAAACGATGGACATGATGGCGCGGACACTCATGATCAGAGAGGCGACGCTCGTCAACGGAACGATCACGGTCATTGATGCCGCCAGACCAGACGGCATTCGGTCTCTCAAGTTGGAGCGCGTCGAGTTTAGGCTGATGGTCCGGCCTGATCGTGGTCTCGCGGAAGTGCTTCTGTCGGCGTCTCATCAAGGAGAATCCGGCGTATCCGCCGTGTCGCTTGATGGTGTCATCAAACGAGCAGAACCATCGGTGTCGTTGTCCGGCGAAAGCACAACCGGATCGGCCGCAGGATTTCAGTTTGAAGGACAGATCGATGCCGCCGATCTCAAGATACGGGACGTGGCTGACTTTCTCGGTCCCAGGCCGGTATCTGAGCACCTTCAAGGAGCATTAAATCTTAAGAGTACCGTCCGCGTCATGCCGGGTGTTGCCGGGTATGACATGGTCCTATCCGACATGACCGCGCATTTGAACAACATCACACTGAAAGGAAAGGCCAATCTGGACGGCCTCCTGACTCCTCAGCCGACGTTTGCCGTCACGTTCGGCAGTTCTCTTGTTGCCCTCCCTCAACTACTGAAAACCATCCCCCCCGATTGGATCCATCCGCAGCTGCCGGCCCTGCTGGCTGATCGCCAGATCGACGGCAAGGTGCAAGTGATGAATGCGACGCTCACCGGGACGGCGACGACCGGTCCCCAACTCTCGACGATCGGGGAGTTTCATGTCAGCGAAGGTCGGAGCTTGATCGGCAGTGATCGTATCGTCGCGAAAGACCTCGCTGCGGTGGTGGTGGTCGAGACAGGACGTGTTCGCATCACCAAGGTAACCGGAATGTACGGGGCGATGCAGATCACCGGTGGCAACGCGGAGGTGTCGTTTGTCGACGCAGGTCCATGGTTGGAACTGGAGATCACGGGAGAGACGGCGGCAACGCATCTTGTAGAATATTTTGTGAAGACGGTGAAAGCGGAACGAGCCAGGCAGTGGTTAGCCGGTATTCGAGATGCAGAGGGAACAGCTCAGTCGACGTTTCGCCTTGTGGGACCGTTGAACCAGTCCGGTGGGATCACGTATGCCGGTGGGGAGATTACCCTTCGTCAGGTCAGTCTCACCCATGTGAATTTACCGGAGCGTGTGACCGGGATGCGGGGAAGATTTGTCTTGGCCGATGGATCCACACAGTTCGATCAAGTGACAGGACATCTCGGTGGGACCGCCGTCCAAGTCCAAGGGACGATCACCGGCGGAACGACAAGCCGATTGCAAGACGTTGTGATTCGCACCAGCGGTGATGCGGCGCACATGGCGCGGTTGTTTCGTTCCTCGGCTATCGAGGAGGGTGCGTTGGAGGGTACGGTCAGCTCGACGGTCACGTTCACCGGTTCTACGGCGAGACCTCATCTCCGCGGGTCCGTTGTGTTGGATGACACAAAAATTGCACTCGGGGCGATTCAAAAACCCGTCGGTCCTCACGCCACGGTGGAATTTGAGGGCGTGATGCCCCAGGCCGCCAGCCTAAAGTTGCATCGCGTAGAGTTGGTCCTGCCCTCTGTGACTATTCCTGCCAAGGGGACCATGCAGTTCGGGAATGGCTTCATGATCGATATGGCGGTGGCGACCGGTACCGTGTCGGTATCCAGTCTTCCGGAGTGGATATTAAAAGGTGGACTTGAGGCGGGGAATATCGAAGTCTCGCTCGATGTGAAAGGGAAAGAGCCGGATTGGAAGACCTGGCGGGTTACCGGATGGATGGGGTTGACGAATGGGTTGATGCAGGCGAAAGGGGTCGAGGGGCACATACAGGATCTCTATGCCCGCGTAAAGTTTCTCCGTAACGAGGTCGAACTCAAGCGGCTGTCGTTCACGCTTCAAGGCAGCGACATCGCAGTAGAGGCCGCGATTCGGAATTGGCAGGTGAAGCCGACCATCACCGGCAAGATCGAGTCCAATCAGCTTGATATGAGTCTGGTCATCCCAAAAGGTGAACGGACTCCTATACGGGAGTTTCTCGAAACGTTGGCGGCGACCAGCCAAGTCACCATGTCAGTGGCTGTCGCGCACGGACGCTACAAGCATCTGAAATTCGGCTCGCTTGCCGCTCGACTCAATATTCAGGACGGGGTGCTGGACATCGATCGTCTCTCCGGCAACTCAACCCATGGGCATGTGGCTGGACGGCTGGTGGTACAACTTCCCCCGAAGGCACCGGCGGACCTTGACCTTTCGTTCCGAGCTACCGGAGTGGAATTTGAAGACCTGTTGAAATTGACCAAGGCTCACGTCCATGGCGTATCAGGCGAAGTTCGCGTCAGCGGCGTTCTTCGCGGTCATGGGCGCAATCCCCATGGTGTCTACCCTTCGTTAAACGGGAGAGTCGAGCTATTGATGGAAAATGGTCGCATTCTGAAATCGAACGAGCAGGCAGTATGGAAGATCATTAGTTTGCTGAATCTTCCGGCCGTATTGCAGGGAAAGGTCGATCTTGAAAAGGAGGGGTTGCCGTACAACAGGATTTCCGCGACGATTGCAATTCAAAATGGAATGTTTCAGACGGAAAATCTGATCATTGACAGCCCAATTCTAAAAATTACGGCTGCCGGGAATTACGACTTGCCGACAGACCAGGTGGATCTTGCCGTCGCTGTGAGTCCATTCGGGTCATACTCACTGTTCCTCAAGACGATTCCACTCTTTGGGCGAATCGTTGCGGGCGATCGCAAGGGGATAGCTACGGCGATGTTCACTATGAAGGGGGCGATGGAGGATCCAGAAGTGACCTATCTGCCGGTGAAGTCCTTTGCGTCCGGCCTATCGGGGTTGGCACAACTTGCGGTCGATGTCTTAACAAATACCCTGACGCTGCCGATTGATTTGGTGACGCCTGATGAAGAATCTGGAGTGCGACCAAAAGATATGATTCCTTCGCCAGCCCCTGCAGTGCCGTGACCAGCCTTGATTCTTGACCGATTACCATTTCTTGACCGACCCACGCCCCCATGCTAGCATCGTTGAAGTTCGACTCTGGACACCTCGAAGGATTCCATTCAGCTCTGTTATCTCACTGGAAAATTCATGAAACGCAGCGCGATCTCACAACCAGAGTCGGCTACATTGTTCATCGCGGCCAGTGAGTATGACTCGAATCTGTACTATGCCACGCGCTTCATAGCGCCAGACCCGTTCATCTATCTCGAAATCAAAGGTGAGCGGTTGATGGTCATGAGCGATCTGGAAATGGATCGTGCCAAGACTCAAGCCTCGGTGGATCGAGTGCTCTCCTACTCTGAAATCGAACAGAAGGTCAAGAAACAGGGGATGAAGAGCCCGACGACGGTCGATATCGTGCACCTCGTCTTGAAAGAGTCCAAAATCAGACACCTGCTGGTCCCAGCTAATTTCCCCTTCATCTACGCCACGCGATTACAGGAGCTGGGATACGGTCTTAAACCGAAACGTGATCCGTTCTACGAACAACGTGTTGTGAAGACTGCGGAGGAGATTCGATCTATCGAGTTATCCCAGCGAGCCACTGAAGATGCGGTGGCCTCGGCGCATGATTTGCTGCGACGGGCGACCATCCGGGACGAGGAGCTTTGGTTTGATGGAACGGTGTTGACATCCGAGCGGGTCAAGCAGTTGATCAATGTCAAACTCATGGAGCGCGACTGCGTGGCCCAACATACGATCGTGGCGGGCGGAGAGCAGGCCTGTGATCCCCACAATGAAGGGAGCGGGCCGTTGCCGGCTCATCGCAGTATCATCTTCGATGTGTTCCCTCGTTCAGCGACGAGCCGCTATTTTGCCGACATGTCGCGTACGGTGATACGCGGGACGGCGAGCCAGGAACTAAAACGGTTGTATGGCGTCGTCAAGGATGCCCAGGAAGATGCCATCGGCAAAATCAAAGACGGCGCTGACGGGATGAAGATCCATCAAGGCATCTGTGCGCGGTTTGAAAAAGCTGGATATAAGACCGGCTTGGTGAACGGGCGCATGCAAGGGTATTTTCACGGGACCGGACATGGTGTGGGACTGGACATTCACGAATCGCCGCGCATCAGTCGAACCGGGTCACTTCTCCAAGAGGGGCACGTCGTCACTGTCGAGCCGGGACTGTATTATCCAGGATTGGGAGCAGTCCGAATCGAGGACATGGTGCTCGTCACGAAAGACGGCTGCCGTAATCTCACCAATTTTTCCAAAGTCTTCGAGCTCGGATAGACGGCGTCCGGACCGGGCTTTTCATCTCCTGCGTTCTCCCATCGCGTGAGCACTTCGCTTTGGTATAGGGATGTCCCACGGATTTCACTTTCTGGACGACGTCGCCATAGCTGATCTGGCGTTCGACGCCTTCGGCGATTCTCTCCAGGAGCTCTTCCAAGGGGCGACATGCGCGGTCATCGAAGCCTTGGCTGATCCTGCAACAGTGGGGGTTACGTGGCGGCAAACGATTGAACGAACAGATGAGGATCCCGCCGAACTGTTGTTCGATTGGCTCTCGGATCTCGTGTACTGGAAGGATGCAGCTGGAGTAGTATTCAGTCGGTCGGAACTCACGCTGATCCGCCAGGACCACGGTTGCTGGAAACTGACGGGGTTACTGTACGGAGAACCGGTCAATGGATCAGCCCAGACATTGAGGGCCGATGTGAAGGGAATCACCAAGCATCTGTATGAAGTAAATCAGGAGGACATGCGCTGGCACGCAAGGGTGGTGGTTGACGTATGAAGCTGAACACTGAGATGCAGATCAATCAGATTTCGGACGAAGTGTGGGAGATCCCTTCGAGTGAAAAAGCAGGAATGCTTGTTCCGGCACGCATCTATGCCACCCCGGCTCTTCTTCAATCTATGGACGCCGGAGTGTTCGAGCAGGTGACGAACGTCGCTTGTCTTCCTGGAATCAAGCGATACGCACTCTGCATGCCGGATGGCCATTGGGGCTATGGCTTTCCGATTGGAGGCGTCGCCGCATTTGATGCCCGTTCAGGAGTCATTTCGCCTGGGGGTGTCGGCTATGACGTCAATTGTGGAATGCGCCTCATCAGAACAGATCTCACCCGGGAAGATGTGCAGCCGCATCTTGATCGATTGATGACGGAATTGTTTCGCCGGGTACCGGCAGGGGTTGGTGCAAGCGGATTTGTGCGGTTGGACCGCTCCTCATTTGGGCAAGTCATGACCAATGGGGCTCGATGGTGTATCGAGAAGGGATTCGGTTGGCATCGCGATTTGGAGGCAATTGAAGAAGGAGGATGTATGGCCGGCGCTGACCCTTCAAAAGTCAGCGACCAGGCAGTCAATCGAGGAATCAATCAATTGGGGACCTTGGGATCAGGGAATCACTATCTCGAGGTACAGGTGGTATCCAACGATCGCGTATTTGACAGGGAGACTGCTTCAGCTTGGGGAATCACCGGTCACGACCAGATAGTCGTGATGGTCCACTGTGGATCTCGCGGGTTCGGCCATCAGGTCGCAAGTGACTATCTCAAGGTATTCGAACGAGCGATGCGACGATATGGGATTTCCGTGAGGGACCAGCAATTAGCCTGTGCTCCGTTTGCCTCAGTTGAAGGGCAGGACTATTTTTCGGCCATGAACTGTGCGGCCAATACCGCTTTTGCCAATCGCCAAGTGATTACTCATCAGATCCGTGAAGCCTTTGCTGCCGTATTCGGTCGATCAGCAGAGGAAATGGGTATGGAGCTGGTCTACGATGTGGCGCACAACATCGCAAAAGTTGAGCGGTATCCGGAGGGGGAGCTGGTGGTCCACCGGAAAGGTTCAACGAGAGCATTTGGACCTGGGAGTTCCGAACTCCCGCCACGGTATCGTGCGACCGGTCAACCGGTCATTTGCGGTGGTTCAATGGAAACCGGGTCCTATCTGTTGGCAGGGACGCGAAAAGCGGTGCGTGACACCTTTGCTTCTACGGTGCACGGATCGGGACGCACGATGTCGAGGGCTCAGGCGAAGAAGACCGTGCGTGGTGAACAGCTACAGAAGCAAATGAAACAGCGAGGCATTCTTGTGAAGGCTGTCTCTCTGTCCGGGCTGGCTGAGGAGGCGGGATTCGCGTATAAGAATATCTCCGAGGTCGTCGCAGCGGTTGATCGTGCGGGAATCACAAAACCAGTAGCGGAACTCCGGCCGATCGGCAACATAAAGGGTTAGCAACGCACGGTCTTGTTTGTCATGGAACAAAGGGAGGCTGCTCGGTTCACTCTTCAATTTCGGAGCTCATTCAGCTCGGCGAATGAGCTCTCTTACAAAGCACTCAGCGACCTGTCGAGTTGAGGCTACCGCGTTTTAGCCTTATCGAGGTCAAGCCCGGTATGGCTCTTCAGTTACGAGTTCATATATCTACTCACGAACCTCTATGCAGCTTTGGCTGCTCGACGTTTTGCCGTTTGGCCCAAGACGTCGAGTGCGGCGATCCGGTACGCCTCGGCATAGGTCGGAAAGTTGAAGACGTTGTCGATAAACGATTCGATCGTGGTGCCGCTCTGAAGAGCTAATTGCCCCAGGTGCACCAGTTCCGTGGCGAAATCTCCGACGACCTGTACCCCGAGTAGCCGCTCACCCGCTGGATCAGCCACCATCTTGAGGAGGCCGTGGCCGGCCCCAGATATCTGGGCGCGTGCGATTTCCTCGAACTTTGCCCGTCCGATCAACGGATCTCGATAGCGCTCCCTGGCGCCCATCTCATCAAGGCCGATACTGGCCATTTCCGGGATCGTATAGATGCCTAATGGGATGGTCGAGGCTGCATCACCAATCGGGAGATTGAGGGCATGGCGGACGGCGCGTCGACCGTGCTCCATGGCTTTGGACGCCAATGCCGGCGCACCGACCATGTCGCCGACGGCATAAATGTGGGGAACATTCGTCTGACAGTATTGATTCACAGGGATCACGCCTTTATCAGAAACCATGATCCCTGCGGCGGAAAGATTCAGGTCCTCGATGTTGGCCTGCCGCCCCAGCGCGACCAGCATCTTCTCAGTATTGATCGTCGTTCCATCGCTCAGCTTCGTGACGACGTGCGCAACCTCGTTCCATTGCACCTTCTCGATATGCTGTCCGCCGAGATAATGGCCGCCCTGCTGTTGAAAGCCTTTGATGAACTGTTCGACCAGCTCTCGATCCATAAATTGAAGCGGATAGGGAGCGCGATCGATCAGGGTGACTTCTACTCCCAGCAACGCAAAGATGGAAGCATACTCGCAACCGATCACACCACCCCCGACGACAGCCAGTGACCGTGGTAAGTACATCATGGAAAGCAGAGAGTCGCTGTCAAGAATATGCTCATGGTCGACGGGAATGTCCTTAGGGTTTTTCGGGCGCGAACCTGTAGCTACCACGATGGTGTCGGCGGTGAATTGTTGCTGCGCTCCGTCCACGGTTTGCATCTCGATCATGTGCTCACTAAGGAAACGTGCTCGTCCGTGAAACAGCGAGATGCCGTTGCGCCGGATCTGACGGCTCATAAAGGAGTCGTGTGCTTCGACGACGTCTTCAAGACGGCTCAAGAGGGTCGCAATTTGAGTATCTGGCTTGAGGCTGAATTGGAACGCTTCTCCTGCTCGTTTGAGCCGATCCAGATGGAGGGCGCTTTCTCGCAATGTTTTGCTGGGAATCGTGCCCCGGTAGACACAGCTGCCTCCGATACCGCGTTCTCGCTCAATCAACGCGACGCGCTTACCGGCCTTCGCCCCTTGGACCGCCGCTTTTTGGCCAGCTGGACCGGCACCGATCACGATGATATCGAATGCAATGGGTGTACTCATAGATTCAGCGCATTCACCACAGCCAGCACGTGATCCTTCCTGGTCAGCAGCTGGTCGATGTCGTTGGGGTATAGATTGAGTTCCGCGAAGCTCGGATGTGCACGGAGCATCGCTTCCTGCATATCATCAGGTGCCAGGAGGTGACTCGCCAGTCTATCGGCGGCACAGGTGAGCAGGCACTCTTGACGGAACGAATCGGCGTGGTCGTAATCTTCGTAATATCGGATTGCTGCCGCTACTTGCTTAGGCAGACTCCATTTTTCTGCGATGAGGGCACCGACGCGGGAATGGTAGCCATCGACCCACCCCTGTAATACCGGTTTCTCCAATGTAACTCGTTGCGCATGGGCTAGCGTCGCCACCGTTTGCAAGACGACGGGTTTTCCGATTTCGTGCAGCAGCCCACAAAGGTATGCGCTTTCGACGTTGACACGTCTCATGCGGGCGACTTCCTTCGCGAAGGCCCCGCTCGCGAGGGAATGACGCCACAGTCGTTTCACATCGTCCTCATGTCCCGGCACTTTGAATGCGCCGGACTTCAATGAAGCTGTAAAGGCAATCTCAGACAGCAGGGTAATGCCCAGCATCGCCACCGCATGCTGAAGAGAGACCACAGGGCTGCGAGGCATGTAGGCCGGCGAATTGGCAATCCGCATGACATGCGCGGCAAGCGCTTGATCCTGGTGAATCAAAGATGAGAGCTTCGCCGCATCGGATGCGGGATCCGCCGCCAGCGCCAGCACCTGGCTGGCCGCTTGCGGGAGTAGGGGGAGTTCAACATCTCCCCCCTCAATTTTCTGGATGAAGGCTTGTTCCAACCGTTCAACCGGAGTGGCTACCGATCCTGTTTCAGAAGCCATATGGAGGTACTCCTCGAATGCGAGTATGTGGGTCACGACTTCTCTTTTCGGCTGCTTTCCAATAAAAGTTTAGTGATCGTGACTTTGAAATCGTTACAGACTATACTTTGGCCCACATTATGAGGGAATCATGAATCGAGGTTGGTTGGCGGCAGGTGCCGTATCAATGGTGTATGCGAGTCTGGTCCCGTGCTCAGGTATGGCAGCTGAATCCACGGCTAGTGCCGAAAAAGTTGCGAAGGAGACACGGGAAGCAATCGAGGCCACCAAAGAATATACCGCTCAACAAAAAGAGGCGTTCCAGCGAAAGGCACAAGAGGAATTGGCGGTGATTCAGCGGCAAATTATTGGACTGCGCGAGAAGCTTACAAAAGCCTCTGAGTCCACACGAGCCGATCTTCAGAAGTCGCTCAACGAGTTGGAGAAGAAAAAGGACGGTGTCAAAGAGAAGGTGGATGAATTGAAGGGGGCCACTGATGCAAGGTGGCACGAAGTTCGGGAAGGGATGAACAATACTCTGAACGGACTCAAACATTCATACCAGAAACTGTTGTCCCATATGCCGTAACCGTCGGTTCCTACGTGCCGAAACCGGAGTATCCTATTTATGATGAAGGTCGTGACGCTTGCCGACTTCCAGCAGTTCACCGACGACAAGATGAAGAAGAACAATCTGTTTCAAACGGAGCGCTTCTTCTGCGATATCTATTGTTTTGAGCCGGGCCAAGAACAAAAAGGCCATGTCCATGGCCACCAGGATAAGGTGTATATCGTTCTAGCAGGACAAGGAACATTTCAGGTCGGTACCGACCATCGAATGCTTGAGGCAGGGCAAGGGATTCTAGCCCCGGCCGGGGAGGAACATGGTGTGAAGAATCATACGAGCCACCGGCTGACGGTATTGGTGTTTGTCGCACCCAATTCTGTCTAACGTCTGACAAGAGCAACAGTGCCAAATGAACCAGGGGAAGAGAGCGCCATGCTCTCTTCCCCTGGTTGTGTTGCGCTGACCAAAATTGTATAGAGATCGGTCAGTCGTTACTAGGCTTCAGTCGTTCTCTGAACTTTATCTTAGGGCTTGTAACAGGAACGGTCGGCCGGCTTGCCTCCATGCGAGAATTGGTTTTCATATGCCATCACTTGCCAGATCTGCTCCTCGGACAGAAGACCCTTATTGGCCTTCATTTTTGTCTTTGGGACACCTTCCGAGACACGCCAGAACCAGAACGCGTCTGAGAAGCGGCAGACAAGTTTCGGGTCACGAAGATCGCGCGCGCCCTTTTTCACTGGTGCGCCGTCTTTCCCGTGGCAACTGCTGCAGTTGACCTCGGTCTTGAACTCGCCCCTATAAATTTTCCCCCCTTCCTCAATGGCTTTTTGATCGGTCCACCCACCGGCCGGCATTTTTTTGTCGGCATACTCCGGTGGAACTGCAGGCAACGGGGGCAGATCTTCGGCGGAGGCCATGCCGCCTGAAAGCAGAAGGGCCCATCCCACCATCAGCGCTGAGAGGCCCACATTCCTTCTCGTCATTCGTACCTCCTATTAAATTGGAATGGTTGAATTGTAATGGATGAGTTACCAGTCTTGTTTACTTGAGTCGGTCGCAGTGTGCGGTGCACCCTCGATTGGTCTGTACTATACCATATTTTCTCTCGGGGAAAATGAAAACCTCGGGCGTCCTGCTGCGCGGCATCGACGCCAGAACCCAAGGAAATGTTTCGTAAGGTGATCTCTAGTTTGAACTTGAATATTCCCCGTAGCTTGCTACGGGGTTCGCCTCTGCATCCGAGAGGTCTGCGAAATTGAGTTCTGTGATACCCCGCAGCTTGCTGCGGGGAGCTTCATTCGTCGGACGATCGGCCATTTCTGATGCGGCGGACCGTTCTTTCGGACGGTTCCATGATTCAAGTTTATTGTTCACGGATGATTTGCTTGATTGCCTCAACGATGGATCGCACCCCAATCCCATAGTGGTCGACGAGTTCTTCGGGCTTGCCGCTATGGGGGATTTCGCGAACGGCGAGTTTATGGACTTTCATGCCCTCCGTTCCAACTGCGCTGAGAACGGCATCGCCAAGACCTCCGTGGGCGTAGTGATCTTCAACCGTGAGGATTCGACGCTGGGTCGCCCGACCACTCTCCAGCAAGGTATTTCTATCGATGGGAGCAATGCTATAGAGGTCGATCACGCGAACGGCAATGCCTGATGACTTTAACTGGTCATGGGCTTTCAAGGCTTCAAACAGCGTCACTCCCGCTGCCACGATTGTGAGCACGTCCGACGCGCTCTGCCGGAGGATTTTGCTGCCTCCGATGCGGAACCGTTCCTCTGATCCGTAGAGGATCGGAGTCTTTGGTCTTCCTGCCCGTATATAGACCATTCCCTTATGCTTCGCAGCTTCCTCGATCAATTGATAGGTTGAGTTGCCGTCCGATGGATAAAGCACCGTCACGTTTGGTTGTGCCGCCATCATGGCGATATCTTCCAAGCCCATTTGCGACGGCCCATCTTCGCCGATGCTGACACCGACATGGGTCCCGACGAGCTTAATGTTTGAACCACTGATCGCGGCCATGCGGATGAAGTCGTAGGCGCGACTGAAGAAACAGGCAAAGGTTGCGGCGAAAGGAATCTTGCCGCAGGCAGCCAGGCCCGCGGCGGCACCCACCATATTTTGTTCGGCGATGAAACTCTCAAAGAACCGATTGGAAAACTTCTTGCCGAATTTGTCGGTGTACGTGGAATTTTTTACGTCGGCGTCTAGGGCGACGACCGAAGGGTTCACGGACCCCAAGGCTTCCAATGCCACACCGAAGGCTTCACGCGTTGCGACGGAGTCACCGATTTTATAAGGTGCAGCCGGCATCGGGCCGATGGCTGCAGGAGCCGTGGTGGGAGCCGATGGTTTTGGGATTTGAGTCACGGCACCGTTCGGGCTCAATTGCTTCGTGAGTTCGTCGAGGGCTTTCTGGGTCTCCTCGCCTTTTTTAAGTGGTTTGCCGTGCCAGTCTGCCTTGTTCTCGATGAACGAAATGCCTTTGCCTTTGTATGTTCGGGCCAGCAACACGGTCGGTTGTCCTTTGGTACGGGCAGCCTCATCGAATGCCTTGAGGATGGCGGCGAGATCATGACCATCGATGATGATGGCATGCCAACCGAATCCGGTCCACCGAGAACGGTACGCATCCATGTCGTGTTGCAGCATGGTGGGATCACTCTGGCCCAGTCGGTTCACGTCAACAATAGCGCACAAATTATCCAAACCATATTGGCGACCGATTTCAGCGGCTTCCCAGACCGATCCTTCGACCGATTCGCCATCCCCCATCAACACGTAGGTTCGGTAATCGAGTCTATCCACGAACTTTGCATTCAATGCGATGCCGATCCCGACGGGGAGCCCTTGTCCCAGTGAACCAGTCGCCATATCGACGAAGGGCAAGCGAGGAGTCGGATGTCCTTCAAGGTCGGACGTCAAGGTGCGCAATTTTAAGAGGTCACTCTGAGGAAAGAGACCTGCTTCCGCCCACGCTGCATAGAGCAACGGAGCCGCATGGCCTTTTGACAGGATAAAACGGTCGCTGTTGAGCGCCTTTGGATTATGGGGGTCGTACCGCATGACGGAAAAAAACAATGCGGCGACGATGTCGGCGGCGGACGCGCAGCTCGACGGATGGCCGCTCCCGGCCTCGCTGGTAGCTCGCACACTGTTGATGCGGAGGTGGGTTGCCTTGTTGTGCAAGGTGCTAAGTAATTCAGGCGTAGCAGCTGAACCGGCCATGGGAGATCCTTTCAGGATAGAGATCAATAGAGATCAAAGGGCGTGTAATATCTGATTTATGCTCTCGGTAGTAGGCTGACAGAACTTCAGGCTAACAAATCGGCTAGGTACAGGTCAATGAAGAGATGAACTCCTGTCAACCTAATGTAGAAAATGTCCTGCTCGTACCAAACATATATGGAAATGTCCTGGTTTTTTATGGCGTAGCAGCCACTACTGCCACGGATGGTCCGGCTGCGGCCCTCATCGGTATATTTGCCGCGGACGGCGTGTTATGTGGATGAGACGAAGCGGCGTCTCTGGAATCGACCTTCAAAGCCTTCACCGACTACTGGAGTTTTGATCCCCGCGTGTGCCGTTCCTACTCTGGCGTAGACTAAGGGGAGGGTCGAATTCAGCGTGAAGTATCAGAAACGGAACTTTCTGTCGGAGCGGACGTTTGTGGATTTCCAAGTCCAGCTCGATGAGTGGAACGCAACGACCGCCGCCGATTCTTCGGCTTTCCCTATACCGATGGATCCCAGCATCGCCGTCCTGCTCCACCCGTCGCATGAGCACCGGATCTGGCGATCCGTCAGATCCGCCAATGTACTGCCCCTCTGGGTGATCCGCTTCTCCAGCACTTGACGAATCATATGGACCAGCCGCAATACCTTGACACTCATCACCACATGGCCACGCTCTCCTCTCCGACTATCCCGCCCTCTTCTGAGGGCGGCCAGTCTATCAATGAAAAGGATATTTCTACTTTGGCGAAACCGGATATTATCATTGTGGGATTACACTACATGTTCAGGCTCCAGCGGGAGGCGTTATCGCTGTGACTTCATTCGAACAAGGGCTTTCAAAGTTATTGTAAGCACTGACGGAAAAGAAATATGGGGTGTTGGGTTCAAGTTCGTCGATCGTGACAGGTGGAGTATCAACAGCTATTCGCTCCTCATAAGAGCAAACACCGGGACTTTCTGATGGCTGTTTCCCGTAGTAGACATAGTAGCCTTTCGTCTTGGGGTCAGAGGACGATGGCCACGTTAAACTGGCGGTTGCTCCTGTCGGTGTGGAAGTCATTGAAATGATAGGGCTGCTCTCGGGTGTGGTGGGCAAAGAAGCTACGAGGTCTTCTTCTTCCTCGGAATCTGATACGTTGGAATCACTAGGTACGTCAGTGGCGAATGAATTGGCATCTGTTTCCTCTTCCAAGAAAGGCATTGGTTCTTCTCCGCCCAAATTTGGATCAGGATCATCAAGAGAAGACTCGGAGTTTGAATCTGTCGGTGCGTCCTCCGTTGGCGTTGCGAGACTAGAAATCATTGGTCCTGCATTTCCATCACTGCCAGAGCAGCCGGCTAGAGGTAAAAGAATGACACTCAACAGGGTGAGATGGAGAATTGAACTAATAGACTTCCGGCCGACAAGTTGAATCAACGTCTCATGCGTTAACATTGAAAACTCCCCCTATGGTGGATGATTTATGGCCTTAAGCTCGGGGTCTTCCTAGGGATGTATGGGATGAGCAAAAGGAATGCCATCTTGATTTAAGAAATAATATTGTAGTTTCAACGCATTACAATATTCGTTGCAACCACGAAAATGAAAGAATTGAAGGGTTCAACCTTCAAGTACCACAAACAGGGTAGTGCTGGAGTTGCGCGGTAGGCTTGCCTAGTTTGAGACTGCAGTGATGAAAGACCAATGGGAGGTATCAAGACGGGATCTGTTGGGGATCTGCTCGATCTCTAAAAAATCGAAACAACAGGTAGCCGTTTATGAGAACCACGATCGACAAGATACCGTAGGTTGTTATGGGTGTGGCGAGTTCGAGTTCCACTAGCACCCGAGACAGGCCGAATCCTACCACTAACCCGTCGAATGCCATGCAAATGCGTCTGAATGTTTCGGGATCCATCAATCGGATGAGGTAGGTTCCGAGTGGAATACCAATCAGGACGCTGGGAACGATGTAAGGGATAATCTCCATGCTGCCGGCGCTGTAGAAGCCGATGAATCCATACGCGATTGCTGTGAGTGAGGATTCAGCGACGCGGATGACTCCCAAGGCGGCCCGGAAATCTTGTTTGGCGTATCCCTGATTGTTGAAGAGCAGGGCAAGAGGCGGCCCGGAAATGGTTGTGACCGAATAGAGTGTCCCGATTCCGATTCCAAACGGGATTGCAATAGCCTTTTCAGCTTGAATGGGTTTTCGGATGCCGGCAGCTTGAAGGAGTATCAACGGTAACAAAAAGAAATACGTGACGAATTTGATCCATGCAGGCTGAACCAAAAAAAGGATGTAGCTGCCGATGCCGATTCCGACGGCCAGACCGATCAGAATAGGAGCGACACGTCGCCAGATATTCGGGATGCTGTTCCGATTCATGAACAGTACGTACCCGTTGATGACGAGTTCGATCAGCACGAGGGCAGGATTCAAGATGCGATTCGTGTAGAACAGCAAGGCCACGGGAACTGTGATAGAGGAAAAGCCGTACCCTAACGCGCCGTTCACCGTGGCGGCAATAAACGTAATGAGGACAAGAACGGTTGTATCCATGAGTGCTTAGCCTTTGGGTTGGCCTGCGGCAAAGTCGGCAAGCGAATAGTGGTCGAGGATTCCGGCAATCGCGTCACGGACCGTACCCATGACGTGTTGTACGGGACACCGTGCCTTGTTTGCATAGGGACAATCGTTGCATTTCTGGTACGCCGTCTTACTGACGCAGCCGATCGGAGCCAGCGGACCATCGAGTATGCGGATGACTTGACCGAGTGTGATCTCGTTCGGTTCTTTAATAAGGACGTATCCTCCGTTCACGCCACGTCGGCTGGAGATGAGCCCCGCTCGTTTGAGTGTGAGAAGAATCTGCTCCAAGAATTCAACGGGGATGTGCTGGCGATCGGCAATGTCATGACGTTGCAGCGTGGTCTTTCCGTGGACCAGCGTAAGTTCAAGTAATGCCCGGAGCCCATATTCGCTTTTCTTCGAGAGTTTCATAAAAGTAGAGTGAGTTTATCAACAATAGTTAGGATAAACCGTGATGGTTCGTCAAGGTTAAAGTTTCCTGGCGAAGTCTAATCGGCAGTAGACCGGAGACTGTCGGGGGATACGCCGTGCGGCGTGAAGGCTTACGTCATAATTACCCGACAACGTGAGGCCTCTCGACTGGTTGTCTCACTTCATACGTCCACTCTTCCCAGCTTTTATTCCCTTTGTGGATTCATTAAGATAGGCGTCTGGTATTATCCACCTCCGCGAGGCCATTTTTGAAATCCAAGATCGTCTTTTCTTGTCAAGCCTGTGGACATCAGGCGCCACGGTGGCTCGGCCGCTGTCCTGACTGCGGCGGCTGGAATACGATGAAAGAGGAGCGGCAAGCGGCGACTGGAAAGGGGCGACCTGCCGCCATAAAGACAGCTCAGGCCAAGGCTACGCCCATCGGTGAAATCGAAATAGTGGGAGAGGATCGTCGACGCACCCGTATTGGCGAGTTCGATCGTGTCTTGGGCGGTGGCGTGATTCCCGGCGCGGTCATCCTAATCGGCGGCGATCCCGGCATTGGGAAGACGACGTTGCTCTTGCAAGCCTTACCACGGTTGGCGACGAAGGAGGCGCCGGTTCTCTACGTCTCCGGAGAAGAGTCTCCTCGGCAGATCAAAATGCGTGGTCAGCGGCTAGGCATCGAGCATCCACATTTGTTGATTTTGGCCGAAACTTCCCTTGAACAGATTCTGAAAGCCGTTCAGGAAATTGGGCCGGCTGCCGTCGTGATCGATTCAATTCAGACAGTGTACACGGAGCAGATTACATCAGCCCCCGGGAGCATCAGCCAAGTTCAAGAAGTCGCCGGGCAGCTGATGTGGTTTGCGAAACGAGCCGGTGTTCCGGTCTTTATCATCGGGCATGTGACCAAAGAAGGAGCGATTGCCGGGCCACGGCTGCTGGAACATATCGTCGATACCGTCTTATACTTTGAAGGAGATAAAGGACACAGTTACCGGATTCTCCGAGCGGTGAAGAATCGTTTTGGATCGACGAACGAAATCGGGGTGTTCGAAATGAAGGATGTGGGACTCGAAGAGGTGAATAACCCATCTGAATTGTTTCTGGCGGAACGCCCTGAACGGAGTACCGGATCTGTGGTTGTGTCGAGTCTCGAGGGTACGAGGCCGATACTGGTTGAACTGCAAGCGTTGGTTTCCTCAAGCACCTTTGCCATGCCCAAACGAATGGCGAACGGAGTGGAGGTCAATCGAGTTTCGCTGCTGCTCGCCGTGATGGAGAAACGGCTGGGAGCACATCTTTCTGGACAGGATGTGTATGTGAATGTCGTGGGGGGGATGCATATCGACGAACCGGCGATTGATTTGGGGATCGTTGCAGCTGTCACATCGAGTTTACGGGAGGTGTCTGTCGAGCCGGGGACATTACTGTTGGGGGAAGTTGGCTTGGGAGGTGAGGTACGTGCCGTCAGTCAGGCTGAATTACGCATTCGCGAGTCCGCCAAGATGGGGTTCAAGCGATGCATTCTGCCCGAACGAAATCTGACGAAGCTTGATCCCATCGACGGTATGGAGCTGATCGGTATTCAGGAAGTGCGAGAGGCATTGGATGTGGTGTTGGCGTAGAGGGGAGGATCGTAGAAAAAAAGGGCGGGCACACTTTGTCGGCCTGTGCATCACGGCCTTCATGTTGACTGGCTGTACTCTCACGACGCCAAAAGAAGAACTACCCCTTAGGCAGGTTACGGCGCAGGAATTGACGGTTCTTTTGCGCCATCGTGAAGCAGCCATCCAATCTCTGAAGGGATTGTTCAGCGCGAAAGTGCGGGGTGGGTTTATTCCGATTGCTTCGCGAGTCGAGGGTGCGGTCTATTACCGTCGACCGAACGCGTTGCGGATGAGAGGGTTTACTCCTTTCGGAAACGAGTTGTTCGACTTTGTTCAAGCTGATGATCTGTATAAGCTCCGCTTGCCTCTCGAGGGGAAAACCTATGCTGGTCACCAGTCCGACATGAAAGATATAGGGAAGTTGGCTCGATTCTCTCAGTTGAGTGTATGGGCGGTCGGTGGCGTGTTGGGGACAAACTCCATTGCCAGGGATGAAGTGGTGAAGGTCGTGGAAGAGAAAGGCCGATATCGTCTCGATGTCTATGGGTCGGCAACCGGGGGAACGAACCCATCGCGTCTTCCGATCCGCCGCTTATGGTTCGACCGCCGATTGCTGGTAGTGCAAGAAGATTGGCTTGGGGCGAATGGGGAGGTCGAGGCGACGATTCAGTATGACGATTTTAGGCCGCTCGAAGAGGCGGGAAGTATTCCAGCACAGACCGTGGGCGATCAAGATGTTCGGCTATTCCGCCCCTTTAAGATTTCTCTCGAAGATGGTCGTGGACAAGGTTCCGTGCACGTTACCTTCCACGAGATGCATCACAATCAAGCCATACGGGCAGAAGACTTAGGTCAGATCTCATAATCATCGATGAAAATCCTTGCGGTTGAGACGGCCACGGCCTGGCAGAGTGTCGCGATCCTCGAAGACGACCTCATCCTAGCGATGCATGAGCAAGAGGCTGGTGGTGTTCAGGGCTCTCTTCTTTTGCCAGCTATTGATCGACTATTGTCTCAATCCGGATTGCAGCTCAGCGATTTCAATGGTCTTGCCTGTTCGATCGGGCCGGGCTCGTTTACCGGTATTAGGGTGGGTATTGCAACGTGTTTAGGACTTCGAGGCGCCACGGGTCTACCGTTTGTGCTGGTACCGACACTGGAAGCAATGGCGAGGAGTCTGGAAGCGGCAACCGTTCCTGTCTGTCCGATGTTGGTCAGTCGTCGTGGAGAAGTCTATTGGGCGATTTTTCGTTGGGCGGATGATCAGCGATTGAATCGTGTGCTCAGCGAACAAGTGGGAACCCCAAAAGCGTTAGCGCAGAGCCTCACCGAACACACGATAGTATTTGGAGCCGGATGGTCGTCGATGGGACATGAGATCCAAGCGGCATTACCGCGGTCGGCCACCGTCACAGTAGGACCAGACCGAGCCTTCAAACCCTCCGCTATCCAGGTCGCTCGTATCGGGATAGAGCGGCTTCGTCGAGGGGAGGTCGCCGGCGAAGTAATTGCGCCGCTGTATGTTCAGCGGGCCGAAGCGGAAATCCAGTACGAGCGGTCGGGAGGCGTATCGTCGGTTGCGCGACGCCAGAAGCGGGTTGAAACAAAAATCGCTGAGCGAATGGGACGGCGATCTCGTCGCCGGTCGCATGAATAAAATAT
>JAHBWU010000021.1 GCA_019636835.1 Nitrospira sp. | reverse complement strand
AAAATGGCTGTCGGCATTGCCGCGTTGCTGATCGTGTTTCTCGGATTGGAAGCGTTGGTAGATTTGGCGCTGGCGCAGCTTCCCGCATTCGGTGGAGTGCCTCTCTCCGTCACACGAATCCTCGCCTGGTTGACCTGGCCGTTCGCCATTCTCCTCGGTCTTCGTCCTGAGGAATGGCAGATCGGCGCGGACTTGCTGGGGTCACGGTTTATCGAGACGGAAGTGGCGGCCTATTTCAAGTTGGCCGCAGTGCAATCCGCGTCTCCGCCGCCGCTCTCTCCACGGTCCCTCACGGCCATGACCTATGCCCTCTGCGGGTTCGTGCATGTGGCGAGCATGGGCATCTTTGTCGGCGGCATCTCCGCATTGGTGCCGCATAGGGCAAAAGATATCTCGCTCCTGGGACTGCGCGCGTTGTGGACCGCTTATTTGACGACGTTGCTGACCGGTTGTATTGCAGGAGTCCTCGCATCTTCCTAGAAAATGGCACCACCCTACGAACCTGCGTCAATCGCCGGCAGCCGTTTGGCTCAATGAACTGGCAAGCGAAGGCTGCGCCGACGCTGGCCTCCCCTCCACGCTCCGCCCCCGCGGACGGTCTTGAGTCCCAGTTTGGTGCATTCATTGGACTCACAGGCTTACAAACTGATGCTACACAAGACAAGATCTGACTCTTAATCGTCCCTCCACTTACCGCCCCTTGCTAGAAGTCGTCAGGAGTTAGTCCTGTCGTCTTCGCCAGACGAGCAAGCATCTTGGGACCGATTTCATCGCGATCGTGAAACGCAAACACAACGTCAGGCCAACCAGCCCGTGCCAGTACGCGGTGAGACCCTGTTGTTCGTTTGATCGTCCAGCCGATGCGAAGAAGAGCGGAAAGCACACGAGGAGCGCGGGTGGAAGACCACCGGCTCATGCAGCAATGAAGGAGACATTCAAGAACTCGTCAGGAAGGGCTTCGCCATGTTCAAGGCGATCCGCCATCGCACGAAGCGCTAAGGCTTGCACTGCCGCGAGGGCTTCCGCTCGCGTCCGGCCGTACGCCATCACCCCAGGTAAGGTCGGTACTTCCCCGATCCAGCGGCCGTCATCTTCCTGCTCCAACTCAATGGTAAACTGACCAGGATTTGCCATATACCACCCCCCATCGATAGGCTATGCCCGGCTCAGCAAAAATGCAAGATCCTGAAGTTGCGCCGCATCCACTTTCAGAACCAGCGCATGCATGATCCGAGAATCGGCATTCAAATGGAGTGCTTCGATCAAACGGGAGAAGAGTGTCGCAATGTCCACATGCATCAATTTCAGTAAGCCGAACCCAACGAGGAGCAACAGCCACATCGAAACGGGTTCAGGCACACTGCCAGTTGCTCGATGAATCAATTCTGCCTGTATGCCCTTTTCCTGCTCCTCGTTAATAATATATTCGCTGTCTTGAATGAATAGCGCGGACAAGCTAGTATCAGCTGATTTCTCATACGCTTACAGCTCGAAGGACCTCCGTGGCAGACAGTCGGACTTCCATCATTTCGACACAAGGTATTCAGCTTCAACTCCTCACACAGTCTCAACTCTCCCCCATTCTCGTACCGACCGAACCCAAAGGCGTCGTCTACACAAAGCGTTGGGTAGTAGAACTGCTGTTGGAATTAAGCGGCTATTCGCCGGAGAAGAACTTGGTGGATGCTCTGGCCGTAGAACCAGCGGCTGGTGATGGCGCGTTTCTTGGCCCCATGATCACCCGCCTTATTGAGTCTTGTCGGAAGCAAGGCAGGCCTTTGTCCGATTGCAGCAACTCCCTCCTTGCCTATGAATTGAATGAAATGAGTGCGGCCCGTGCAAAATACGTTGCTCAAAGTATCCTCGTAGACTTGGGTGTGCAGCAGCCGCTTGTCACACAACTCGCTGAATCGTGGATCGTGACGAGGGACTATCTTTTCGATACCACCAACAAGAAGGCCGACTTTGTCGTAGGAAATCCACCCTACATACGCCTTGAAGACATTCCAGAAGAGAGTGCGATGATATATCGCAACGCGTATCCCACCATGCGGGGCAGAGCCGATCTCTATGTGGCATTCTTCGAGGCGGCGCTTCGTCAACTAACGCCCGGTGGGGTCTGTGCGTTCATTTGTGCGGACAGATGGATGAGAAATCAATATGGGGCGGAACTTCGGCATCTAATCACGTCCGCTTACAGTGTTGAACTGATTCTGGGTATGCATGATGTCAATGCGTTTGATAACGAGGTTGATGCGTATCCTGCGATCACAATTATCCGATACCGCCGACAGAGTGCAACGGTCGTGGCCAGCGCCACCCCTCAAACTGAAACCATTCAACCCAAACTGTTGGCGGCAACGCTTCAACCCGATTACCGCCGCAAGTCATCAAGGCATTCCCCTTCAATCCATGCCGCGGTCGTCAGCAACTGGTTCAAAGGATCGGATCCATGGCCCTGTCATTCACCCAAGCAACTGTCCCTCCTTCGCCGATTGGAGGACACTTTCCCACCACTCGAAATGAATGCCAAGGTGGGAATAGGCGTCGCCACCGGGAACGACAGCGTATACATCACGACCGACCCATACTTAGTCGAATCGTCACGTCTTTTAAAGCTCGCAGTCGCTAAAGACACCGCCAGCGGAACATTCGATTGGTCTGGCCACTATCTGGTGAATCCATGGAATAAGACAGGACTCGTTCAGCTGAACACCTATCCGAAGTTGAAGGCCTATTTCGAGCATCATGCAAAGGCACTGAAAAAACGGCACACCGCAGAGAACAAAGCAGCTGGTTGGTATAAGACCATTGACCGCGTCAATCATGCCTTGATTGAGACCCCCAAGCTCTATATCCCGGACATCAAAAGTAGCCTCGAACCTGTCCTTGATCGCGGAGGGACCTATCCCCATCACAACCTGTACTTCATTCAGTCAGACGATTGGGATCTGGAAGTCCTTGGAGGTCTGCTCTTATCTGCGATCGGCCAATTCTTCGTCGAATCATATGGCGTCAGAATGCGAGGTGGCTACTTGCGCTTCCAAGCACAATACCTGCGCCGAATCAGAGTACCTCCTCCTGTCACCCTCTCGAAGTCTCATGCGAAGGAGCTCAAAGAAGCGTTTCGCCATCGAAACAGACAACAAGCCACAATGGTAGCATTGAATATTTATGGTATCGACTCCTCACTGATGGAGGCAGCTCTTGGACGTTGAAAAGAGGCTGCGCATCGCCGTTCAAAGTTACTGGGACGCTCGGAGAAAAAATAAAGAAAAACAGGTTCAGTCGGGAAAGATCGATGCCGGTACGCGTGGAGAAGTCACGGGCGGTACGCAAATGGGCGCGCTGGAAGTCCTGGTCTCGGATATCCTCTGTGAGGCAGGGCTCAAGAAGGTCGATGTCCGGACAAGAACCGCCCTTGAATTACCTGGATATTTCAGAGCGACGAAAAAATGGGACCTCATCGTGGTGTCTGAAGGCGCATTGGTCTTAGCCATGGAATTCAAGTCGCAAGCGGGCAAGTCAATCGGTAACAACGTCAACAATCGTTCCGAAGAAGCCGTGGGCAGCGCGAAAGATATTTGGACCGCATTTCGAGAAGGCCGTTTCGGACAATTTCCGTCTCCGTTCTTGGGCTACCTGTTTCTCCTCGAAGATCGCGACAATGTGAAAACCCCCGTCGTCAATAAAGAGCCCTATTTCCAAGTTGATCCGGAGTTTCGTGGTGAGATCATCAAGAGCAAAGAACGACCACGGTATAAAGGGGTGTCGTATAGCAGAAGATATGAACTGCTCTGCCGTCGCCTAGTGCTGGAGCGGCTCTATACGTCAGCTTGTTTTCTGATGGCGACCAATTCACCAAAAACCAAGATCACACAGCCCGCGTCTGACCTAACCTTCCAGCGTTTCGTAGCCGCTCTGCAAGGTCATGTCGTAACATTCCTCGGAAGCCGCAGCGCCTAGTGACCTGGGACGGATGTGAAAGAGGCGGGTGTCTTTTCAATCGCCGCGGGAGAAAATTGTTGGGGTCGGTTCTTGACTTTGTACCCCTTTAAAACACGCATCTGCGGCTAGCAAGGTCAGACCTCGTCTCGCGCCTGTCGATTCCAGAGATGCGGCCGAAGATCTTCGGAGAGGTACGGACACCCTGCTCGGGCCAGTCCCCCCTTCACTTCATATCGAGAATCCGGCGGCCGGCCAGGATATCGAGCACATCGACGAATCGACGCTTACGCTCATTTGCCTGACGAAGGACCGCAAGATAGCTCTGCCAGTCCTGCCCTTTCCCCTGCTGCTTCATTACGCGACCCACTTTCCGCAGGTAGCCAGCGGCCGCGTCATAGGCTTTTGGTTTCGTGAGGGCAATCTGCGCTTCAGCGAGTTGCTTCCAGATAGTAACGGCCCGCTCAGGATACTTGGCCACCACCGCATCGGCAATGCGGTCCTCCGCAAACCATCCAGAGTCCCAGCTTCGCGACCGTGGCTTGCGCCGATCATACCAGCGAAGCACCTCGTCCAACCGTTCTTCTGCAATCGCGATGTCAATGAGGACATCGCTCAGGGGTGGCCGGATCGGAAAACGCCCGGTCATCGTCTTCAGTCCACTCTCCGGCAATGGCCAGAGCTGAGTTGACGGTTGAGGACGAGTCCCGGTCTCCAGATATTGTAAGGCGGCGGCCCGCACCTCCGCCCCAACCTCGGCTCGTTGCGCGGCCTTCTCCAACGCCTGAAAGGTCTGCACACTCGGCTCCACAAAGAATTCGGCGGCCCGCAATGCAGCCACGGCAGGCCAATCCTGTTGTCGCTCATGCATCTCGCGGAAGGCCGTCCGCAATTGGGCAGCAATGCCAGGCCACTGCTTCTCGGTCGCCACGATCCCCTTGCGGATCCAGACTTCCGTCTCTTTCCACTGCTTGGCTTTCGTAAGGTGTTCAACGAGGCGAGGGTAACTGCCGGTCTTCACAGCTTCTTGCCTGCATAACGGGATGATCTCCGCATGCCGACCGGCTCGTTCCAACGCCAGGATCAGCCAGTTACTCAGGCGATCGCGCTGAAAATTCTCTGAGAAGGCGTCCTGATCCCTGTTCCGCCGGTCCTTCGTGAGGCGCCGAGCCAGCTGTTCCGCAAGCCCATTCCACGCCTCTATCGGATGGCTTCGATCCAAGAACGGTTTGGCTCCGCGACAAAGCTCGTACCCGTCAGCTAAGTCAGCTTCCACCGCCCAACACATCTGCTCGACGGAAGTGCGAGACGATCGACTCAACGCCTGGAAGACGATATCCATACAAGAGGTAATTTCCTCTGCCGTCTCCCCTTCGTCGTCGCTCGTCTCTACTTGCTTCGTGCCGGCCTCCAGCAGTTGCGCTCCCACCTCCACCACTACATCCGCATGCCCTTGTGCCAGCAGCACTTCCAGGCGATTCCGCACTCGTGAGTAGTCTGGGATCGCTCCCTCGCCGCTCCAGTGGTTGCGCCAACCCGATTCTTGGCTAAGGCCAGCAATCTCAGCCCGCAAGGACTTGACC
Organism: Nitrospira sp.; assembly: GCA_019636835.1. Taxonomy (GTDB): domain Bacteria; phylum Nitrospirota; class Nitrospiria; order Nitrospirales; family Nitrospiraceae; genus Nitrospira_D. Next base: position 44,908 of record JAHBWU010000021.1, on the reverse strand, counting down.
AACTTAGGCACGGCGCCTGCCGACAGATTGTGTCGATCCTCCAAAAACTTACGGATATCGGGATGGCGTTGAGCAAGGTCTTTTAAAAACTCGAGAAGTTGTGAGTGTGTCTGCTGTTCTAGGAAAGACAGCCATGCGTCTGGAGCAGCCTTTCCGGCCTTCCGCATTGATCGCTCAGGGACAGGTACGAAATCTTCGTCCGTGGCGCCGTCCTCACCCCATTCCTCTTCGTCTCCATCATGCTCCAACAACTGAAACCGCTGGTCCTGCTCGAATACGGTAGGGATCATACGATTGCGCTTCACCTGCTCCAGACATTCAATCACCACGGCAACCGCGTGTTTGCAGACGCCTTCATACGGGCAGGTACAGACAGCCACCAGTTCGCCATCTTCCATTTCGACCCTAGTGGCGTATCGGTGCGAGCCCAGCACCCACGCAACCAGGCCTCCGCTCGAGGTTCTGGCCAATCCATGGACTTGGCCGCTGCGCTGGTACCGCTGACCTCGCGGTACAATAACGCCCCCGGCCCATTCCTGGAGCTCATCCCACGTGAGAGCCTTGAAACGCTCCGCCAGTGAATTCTTGCTCTGGGCTTTGTGCCGTGAGTTTTCCTTTCTCATTGCCACCGATGGTACTCACATCGGCCTCTTATTCCAAGTTAGAGTTGGTGGAACCGAAGAGGCCCTAGTCATCCGGCAAGGAATCAGTCCCCACAGCGCGAACGAGGAGAATTCGGCTCACGATCAAGAATCAACTAAGATCGTTAGGTGGAGCGATCCGGACTGATAAGTCGAGCTGAGTTGACAGGTTTCACGAGCGCCAATAGAATCTGTTCGACACAGGCCGCCCACGTGGAGGAACAGGAGAGATCATGAGGCACATCTCGGCACACTATAATGGAGAGAAAGTGGTTCTGGATGAGCCGGTATCGCTCTCGGCTAATACGCCGGTTGAGGTCGTCATCCCGGATTCTCAAGATGACCTGATGGCTCTCAAGACCGATGTCTCCCACGCCTCATTACCCAGCCTCGCACGAATCTGGAACAATCCCCGCAATGCCGAATATGACAAGCTATGACCGGGGCGATGTCATCTTGGCCATCTTGCCATTCTCAGATCTAACGGGAATTAAGCAGAGGCTGGCAGTTGTGGTGAGTGCCTCTCACCCGTCCGTTGACCTCTTGCTCCTTCCGCTTACCTCCCAACTCGAGCATATCCAGCCTGGTGAATTTGTGTTGGCTGACTGGGAAGCCGCTGGACTGCTCTTTCCAAGCGCTGTCAAACGCGGGTTATTTACGCTGGATAAGACTCGGATCAATCGGCGTTTTGGTCACCTCTCTGCGGCTGACCTGCAAAGACTTGACGCAGCCTTGCGGTTTCGGCTAAGGCTCTAGAGGCTCCCCTCTTACACCGATATAAGCCAAGAAACGGACATAGGCGGGCCTTTTCCTATTGTTGCGCACATCACACGTACCTCATCGAGGATCAGCGGATACAGCTTGTCTATGGTCCACCCGCGTTCGTCGTTCGCCATGCGATTACAGCGGCGCTGAGAAGCATGAACGAGGCGAGGATGAACGGTGCGCCGGGAAGTTCAAGCGACGTACCGGAGGCCGAATCAGACCGGATGAAGTAGGCGAAGGTCTGCGTGAAGAGAGTTGGCCCGATCAAGCCGGTCACGCCGTTGATGCTGGCGATGGCGCCCTGAAGCTGGCCCTGTTCCGCACTGCTGACGCGGCGTGTCATGAGGGATTGCGTCGCCGGACCGGCGAGTCCCCAGAAGGCCATCACGGGAATGCCGAGGCAGAAGATCCAACCCTCCGGCGCGGTGCCGTAGACGAAAAAACCGACCGCCCCGCAGAGCAACCCGATCAGGACCGTCCTGCGTTCGCCGAACCGATTGGTGATGGGACGGATCAGTCCGCCCTGCACGATCATCGCGGCCACGCCGACGCCCGCCATCATCAGCCCCACGCTGGCCGTTCCCCACCCATAGCGATAGCCCATGTACAGGACCGACACGCCTGGAAGCACGGTATGGGCGAGATAGCCAAGGAACGCGACCGTCGCAAGGCCGAAGAGTTCATGGTGCGAACGCAACAGCGTGAGCGAACCGACTGGGTTGGCGCGGGCCCAGGTGAAGGGCATCCGTTTGTCAGACGGCAGGGATTCGGGCAGTACGAAGAATCCGTAACAGGCGTTCATGAGACTGAGTGCCGCGGCGCCCCAAAACGGCAGCCGAGGATCGATTGCACCGAGCCAGCCACCCAAGGCAGGACCGAAGATGAAGCCGAGCCCGAAGACCATGCCGATCTTCCCGAAGGCCGCCGCCCGCTGCTCCGGCGGCGTCACGTCGGCGATATAGGCACCGGCAGTGCTGAAGCTGGAGGAGGCCATCCCGGAAATGACACGGCCCGCCACAAGCCAGACCACGTTCGGCGCGAGCGCCATCACGATGTAGTCGAGACCCAAGCCCAGGTTGGACAACAGCACGACCGGACGCCGGCCGAACCGATCGGACAGCGCGCCCTGGATCGGCGAGCAAAAGAATTGGGCGAGCGCCCAAGCCGTCCCCATCAGCCCATAGAGCACGGCTGCCTGCGCCGTATTACCGAAGAAGAATTCCTCGACGAGTTTCGGCAGCACCGGAATGATGATGCCGAACGACAACATGTCGAGCAGGACGGTGACGAGAATGAAGAGGACCGCGGCTCGGCGCGGTGCGGTCGTGGCCGGTGGATGGCTCATCACCGGCGCATCCTATCAGACTTGTCTCGCGCAGCGCTGTTCGCACGGCGCACCAGTCCGCTTCATGCCTGCCGGTTTCGAATCCGATTGATCACGGTCCAACAGGCCGATGTCTCGTCGCTACGTCAGCTCAAAAATTTTCGGGTTCGGGGTCAGGCTTGCGTAACTTGGCTTGTTGTTGCATCGCAGTGATAAAAGAGGGCCGAGTCTTTTTACAAGCGATGCCGATGCAAGTCATTCATTCGCTATTGAATGGGAGATGAAAATCTTTCTCGCACTTTCTTGCTTGCCTGACCTAGCCGATCGCAAATCCCTCTGCGTCTAACACTTAGAAAAGTTTTGCTGTCACTCCCACAAACGGCAGCAGGTAATTGAGGCCACTGTTCGGGCTATCGGTATCGGCGTTGGAGATGTGGCTGAAGCGGAGTCCGGCGTTGAGTGCCCATCGCACAGTCAGATCATAATTCGCGCCCGCGCCGCCCCAGACCAGAAAATTGAAATCGGATCCCTGCTCGGGAATGCGGCCATCGAAATTCGTCCAGAGCGGGCCGCCGCCGCCTTCGAGATAGGGCTTCAGTAAGCCGAACGAGGTGAGGGTATAGACGACCTTCGGCGTGACTCCCACGCCATACGCACTGGTCGGTTCCGCAATCCCTAAGAACGCCGCTTCAACCCCCAGGGCGACTGAGCCACGCCACCATCCGCTACCGATCGGATTGGTCAGCGCGATCTGCCACGAAGGATGCACGGCCACCCCGTTCAACTTGGACGACTGCGCATCCATCACTCGCACCGGCAACATTCCGCCGACCATCATGCCGACAGTCTGTGTCCCAATCAGCGCAGACACCGTCTCCTCCGCCGCGACCGGCGACTGCCTGGCCAAACCTGCACAGAGCAGGACCGCCACTATGCAAATCCTAGATATGTCCGTCATGAGCTATGTCTAAGTATTGAGGTAGTGAGCGGTTCGACCAGGCGCCAGAGCATGAACCTCCTGCGCATGAATGCGAGAACCCTAACGCGACTTCTAGCCAGTCGGAGTTACGTAAAGAAATGACTACGGTGATCGATGGACTGCGCGGAACTGAACAGGAACCACCATGAGTCGTCACCCTGCTTCGCGGTAGCCGCACTCTTGGTTACGACATTGGACGCTTCGGCCTTCCTGCTTGCTGACTTTTTCGACCAAGAACGGGGCCTGGCACGTCGGGCAAGCTTTGGGCACGGGGCGATCCCAGAGGGCAAATTCACACTTGGGATAATTACTGCACGCGAAAAACGAGCGGCCTTTGCGCGTCCGCTTCTGCACGAGGTCACCACCACAATCGGGCTGCGGACATTTGACGCCGAGCGCCAGCGGCTTGGTCGTCTTACACTGCGGATAGCCTGAACAGGCGATGAACTTGCCGAACCGTCCGGTCTTCACCACCATGGGGCTTCCGCACTTGTCGCAGATCTGATCGGTGGTCAGTTCCTGCTTGGGCACGATTTTGATGGTGCCGTCCGGCAGCTTTTCAAAGTTTTGCGTGTTCTTGCAGGGCGGATCGTCCTTGTACGCCGGACAGGCGAGAAACTTCCCATTACGACCCCACTTGATCTCCATCATCCGTCCGCACCTCTCGCACGGAATGTCGGTCGGCGGCTCGACAATATCTTTGGGGCCGGGAATGGTCTTCGCCCGTTCCATTTCCCTGGTAAACGGCATGTAAAAATCCCGCACCGCCGCGACCCACTGCTTATTCCCCTCCTCCACCTCGTCCAACTGTTCTTCCAGTTGAGACGTGAAATCGACGTTGATGAGTTCGGGAAAACCCTTCAGCAGAAAATCGTTGACGGTTTTTCCGGTTTCCGTGGGGACCAAGCGCCCTTCGGTCTTTTCCACGTACTTGCGATCCTGGATCGTGGAGATAATGGCGGCGTAGGTCGATGGTCGCCCGATACCTTTTTCCTCCAGCTCCTTGATCAAGAGCGCTTCGTTATACCGTGGCGGCGGCTGCGTGAAATGTTGTTTTGATACCATTCCTGGTACTGTCTGCCCGTCCTGCTCGACCAGTCGCAGCCGTTCCCCTTCGGACAAAGCCGGGAGCTGATGTTCATCGTCGTCGACTTCCTGATCGGCCTTCGGCTTCTGCGACAGCGCTTCCTTGTCGACCCCCTCCATGTAGACAATCGTGTGCCCGGGGAACTTCACCACAGTTCCAGTGGAACGGAAGAGATAGTTTTCTTTGGTCCCGACCGGCGTCGAATCGATGCGGGTGACGTCCAAAATGGCCGGCACCATCTGCGACGCGATGAACCGATTCCAGATCAATTTGTAGAGATTGTACTGATCGTGATCCAAGTATTGACGGATCGATTCAGGATCACGCCCCGCCGAGGTCGGCCTGATTGCTTCATGCGCTTCCTGCGCCGCCTTCGAAGTCTTGTAGACATTCGCCGTGGCAGGGAGATAGTCCGCCCCAAATCGAGACTGGATCACCTCCCGCGCATCGGCCATCGCTTCGTTGGAAATGCGAGGCGAGTCGGTTCTCATGTAGGTGATCAATCCGGTCGCGCCTTCGGCGCCGATTTCGATCCCTTCATACAACTGCTGCGCCAGCGTCATCGTTTTCTTCGGCGAGAAGTGCAGTTTTCTCGAGGCTTCCTGCTGCAACCGGCTCGTGATGAACGGCGCGACGGGATTCCGTTTCTTTTCTCGACGCTCGATCGATTGTACGACGAATGTCTTTCCTTGAATCTCGCCGACGATGCGGCCGGCTTGCTCGGCGTTTTCAATCGAGGCTTCTTCGCCATTGATACTGTGAAGCTTCGCATCGAATGCCGGTGGATTGGTTCCCGCCAGCAATGCGGTAATCGACCAGTACTCTTCGGTTCGGAACGCTTCCCGCTCCGCTTCACGCTCGCAAATCAGCCGCATGGCCACCGACTGGACGCGCCCCATGCTGAGCCCGCGCCGGACCTTGTTCCAGAGCAGCTGACTGCCTTGATATCCGACGATGCGATCCAGCACGCGGCGGGCCTGCTGGGCATTCACCAGCTTCATATCGATCTCGCCCGGCGACTGGAGCGCGCGCTTAACGGCTGATTCCGTGATTTCGTTGAAGAGGACCCGAAAGATCTTCCCGTCTTTCTTTTTCTTCTTCGATTTTCCGAGCAGCTCTTGCTCAATGTGCCAGGCGATCGCCTCCCCTTCACGATCGGGGTCCGGCGCCAGAAAGACCTTGTCGGCTTCCTCGGCTTTCTTCTTGATCTCGGCCAACACCTTGGACTTGCCTTTGATGGTGACGTACTGTGGTTCGAAATCGTTCTCGAGATCCACGCCCAATTTGCTGGTCGGAAGATCCTTGATATGCCCCACCGACGCCATGACGGTATAGCCACGGCCCAGATATTTCGTAATCGTCTTCGCCTTCGTCGGCGACTCAACAATGACCAACGATTTTCCCATGACAACTCCGTCTACTTCCCAAGAATTGTATCATCCGTACCAAATATTGGAGATTCGTGCAACTAGAATGGCAGTCGGCAACCATCCGCAAGATGTTAGGAACCATAGATGGAGATAAGCAAGTGCAACGGCGACAAGGCTTACTGGCTATGTTCGTCACATATCATTCGTCACACATGCAGGATGGTCAAACAGGCCGTCCGGCAAGGCCACAGCGAGCGAAAGGCCGAGGCGTACGCGGTTGGTACGTTGAGGCCTTGAGCGATGCGAGAACGAAGCCGGCGGGCTTTTTCAACATCCTGCTAGAGGCGGATGTATTGTTGGCCAGGCAGTTGACGAATCCGCCCGTTCAATTCCAATGAAAGCAACGCCGCCGACACCTCTGCAGCGCTCAGCCCAGTGCTCTCAATCACCGCATCAATGGATCGGGCCTCATAGGACAGCGCTTCGTACGCCAATGCCTCTTCCCTTCTTAGCGGTACATGCACTTTCATCACCGCACGGTCGAGATGCAGCGTGGCCCGTTGCCGCGCATCGACTTGCGGAAGAATTTCATCAAGAATGTCTTCGGCTCCTTCGATCAGTTTCGCTCCCTCTTTGATCAGGCGATTCGATCCGCGACAGGCTTCTTCCTTGACGGAACCTGGTACGGCGAACACCTCTCGACCTTGCTCCAACGCCAGTTTTGCCGTGATCAACGAGCCGCTGTCGGTCGCGGCTTCACCGACCAGCACGCCCAACGACAACCCGCTGATAATCCGATTTCTTCTCGGGAAGTGATGACTTTGAGGAGCAGCGCCGATCGGCAGCTCCGAGATTACGGCGCCGTGCGATTCGATATTCCGCCGGAGTGTGTGATGTTCTGACGGATAGGTCCGATCGATGCCGCAACCGAGGACCGCAATCGTTCGCCCTTTACCCATCAGCGCTCCTCGGTGCGCCGCCGCATCGATTCCTCGAGCCAAACCGCTCACGATCGTCACCCCACATCCGGCCAAATCCTTTGCAATCTCCTCCGTGATGAGTTTTCCGGATGGAGTCGCCCGTCGTCCACCGACAATCGCCACGGCAACCTCGTCCTTCGGCGATAAGTTTCCGCTCACATACAACAACGGCGGCGGATCGGAAATGGTTTTGAGTCGGGCTGGATACGATCGATCAAACAAGGTGACTGTTTGGATCTTGAAGCGTTCTACAATCTTTACCTGGCGATCAATCTGTCGCCGTATACTCGACTCAGGCCCCCGCCGCACGGATTCGGTTAATTCAGGACTGCAACCGGCGCTGATCAAGTCATCCTTCGTTGCACCGAGCACCCTATCGGATGTTCCAAACGCTTGAATCAACTTCAGAAGAGTGCGATCGCCGACACCGTCGATGGCTTGGAGCGTGAGCCAGGAGGTCAATGATGCTTCATCCATGATCGCTCGATCATCGGCAGGGAATTCGTTTCACCAGCAGAAGTGTCCGGTAAGCAGAGTATCTCCCCGACAAAGAGCAGCGGACGTGACGGCACTCGACTAGAGCACGACCAGATCGTATTGCTCAAGATGCAACTGACTGTCCGGTGTAACGATGATTTTCGCTGAACAATCTCGCTCCAATACTTCCACTCCGTGGCGCTCTTCGTCTTGCAGCAATTCAGCCACCGTTGGATGGGCTCCCACGATAATCCGTTGCTGATCGGCAGACGGTTCAATCCGTCGGATTTCTCGGAAAATTTCGTACGCAACGGTCGTGGGAGATTTCGTATAGCCACGGCCTTCGCAGTAGCGGCACGGCTCCGACAGCGACCGTAACAGATCCTCCCGCACCCGTTCGCGGGAGATTTCGATCAACCCGAGATCCGAAATCCTGGAGATCCTCGTTCTCGCCTTGTCCGACGCCATGGCGTCCACCAACGCATGATAGACCTTCTCCCGATTCTTCTCCCGCTCCATGTCGATGAAATCGACAATGATGATGCCGCCGATTCCCCGCAGCTTCAGTTGATAGGCGACTTCTTTGGCCGCCTCGAGGTTGTTGCGCAAGATGGTCTCTTCCTGATCCCGTTTTCCCACAAAGCGTCCCGTATTGACGTCGATCACCGTCATCGCTTCGGTATGATCGATCACGAGATAGCCCCCCGACTTGAGCCAGACTTTCCGGCTCAATGCGCGCGCAATTTCCTGCTCCACCCCCAGATGATCGAACAACGGCTCATCCTTGTCGTAGAAATGAATCCGCGAGGTCTGTTCAGGAGAAAATCGCTGCACGAAATCCCGAATGGCTTCATATTCCTCTCGCGAATCGATCCACAGTCGATCCACCTTTTTGCCGAACAGATCCCTCACGACACGGAAGCTCAAGCTCAAATCAGAATGCAGCAACGCGGGAGCGGGCAGTTGTTCCCGTTTCGTCAAAATGTCCTGCCAGAGGACGTGCAGAAAGTCGACGTCGGATTTCAATTCATCCTCTTTGACGCCTTCACTGACCGTCCGCACGATATAGCCGAAGCCGGAACGCCTGACGCGGCGCATGATTTCCTTCAGCCTGGCTCGTTCTTCGTCTCGCGGAATCCGCCGAGACACACCGATATGGTCGACATTAGGCATGAAGACGAGATATCGCCCCGGAAGTGAGACGTACGTCGTCACTCGCGACCCCTTGGTGCCGATCGGGCCTTTTGAAATCTGGACCATCAGCTCCTGGCCTTCACTCAGCAGCTGTTCGATCGGCTTCGCGCTCTGGCGCTTCGGCCGGAGCATCTCCGAATCTTTTTCGTCTTCCTCGGCCTCAACCAACATGTCACCCGGCTCTGCATCCACCAATAGATCGGAGACATGCATAAACGCCGCTTTTTCCAGGCCGATGTCCACAAACGCGGCTTGCATGCCCGGCAACACCTTGGCCACCTTTCCCTTATAGATATTTCCGACAAAATCCTTATGCTTCGTGCGGTCGCCGAACAAATCGGTGACGACTCCGCCATCGAGCACGGCCACGCGGGTTTCCTCCCGCGCGACGGTTATCGCAATCTCACTTCCCATTTTGACTCCTTTGGTCTACCAGCCACGTGAGCCGGCCGAGAGCGATGGACGCGAGCCCAAGCCCAGGTCCGTAATCACTCCGCACACCGGCTCCACGGCTTCCATATTCTCTTTTCCGAACGGCGGATCCCCGGTCTTCCGCCTGTTCGGTCATGACTCAATAAAACAGACTTAACCGCTTCCGCTTGACGTTCAACAGCAAGCCCAACGACGCCATGGTCATAATTGTGGCGCTTCCGCCATAACTCACCAAAGGCAAGGGAATGCCGACGATCGGAAACATCCCCGCCGTCATACCGATGTTGACCACGACGCAAAAACATAACATCGCCACAATCCCCACGGCGAGCAGTGCTCCAAGCTGATCCTTTGCCTTGGAGGCGATTTCCAGCGACAACCAAATCAACGCCACAAATAACGTCAGCAGTACCAGCACGCCGAGAAATCCCCATTCCTCCGCAAAGACGGCAAACACAAAATCGGTATGGCCTTCCGGCAAAAACTTCAACTGACTTTGGGTGCCGCCATGGAGCCCCTTGCCCAGCAGTTCCCCCGACCCGATCGCAATTTTCGATTGCAGGGCATGATAGCCCTTTCCTGCCGGGTCGTAACCGGGATCGACGAACGCCATAATGCGCTGTCGCTGGTAATCATGCAAGGACCCCCATACCCCCTCCCAGGCAAACGGAAACAGCATGATCGAGAATAATAGAATAAATCCTAAGGCTTGCGAACGAACGCCTACCATGAGGAGCATGGCGGCATAGACCGCGACAAAGCTGAGCCCACTTCCCAAATCTGGTTGCCTCAAGATGAGGATGAGGCCGGGCAGCACCAAAAGCCCCGGAACGATGACCCGCTGCAACCATCCCACACGAGGGGCTTTCGAGTAGTAGTGTGCCAACACCAAGATGAGGATGAGCTTGGCGAATTCAGACGGCTGGAAACTGAAAGGGCCCATTGCGATCCACCGTTGAGCCCCTTTGCTCGTTCGCCCTTCGAATAACACAAAGACCAGCATCAGCAAGATAACGGCGTAGGCCGGATAGGCAAACCGCGCAAGATGATGGTAGTCCGATGCCCACATGACGAGGAAGGCCGCCGCACCTAGGCCGATCCATATCAACTGCTTGAGATAATACGGCGACGTCGCACCCTGTTGCCCATGCGTGACACTATAAATGGACAACACTCCGATCCCGAGAATGGCAAGGATCAAGGCGACATAGCGGATATCGAAACTATCGAGCCCGCGATGCTCGGTCAATCGATCGATCATGAGTCTTTCGAGGAGCGTCCCGGCCCACCGGTAAGCTCCGAAGTGACGGCAGGCACTTGAGGGGCGAGCTTTATATACGTTTCAATGACTTCCTTCGCAAGAGGAGCAGCAGCGGCCCCGCCGTGCCCCATATGTTCAGCGAGCACGACGACGGCGATCTTCGGCGACTCCACAGGCGCGAAGGCGACGAACCACGCATGGTCTCGGAGCTTTTTGGGAATGTTTTCTTCCGGCCCGGTCCGGAGCGCCGCCACTTGAGCCGTGCCTGTTTTCCCACCGATCGTCACCAGGGAGGATTTCGCCTTCGTTGCCGTTCCCTTGGTGACGACGTCGGCGAGCGCGTCCTTGATGACGCGGAATGTTTCCGGTTTCGCATTGATTTTTCCGCGCGGAACGGCCGGCAATTCTTGAAGGTTTCCCGACGTTCGATCCATGACCGCCTGCACCAGACGAGGGCGGTAGCTGATTCCGTCATTAGCCACCGTGCCGACGAGACTCGCCATTTGTAACGGCGTCACGGTCACATACCCCTGTCCAATGGCGGCGGAAATGGTCTCTCCGGGCAACCACTGCTCGTTCTTGGCTTTTTGCTTCCATGCGGGTGAGGGCATGATACCGGATCGTTCCGACGGCAATTCCACTCCAGTGGCCTTCCCAAGACCGAAGTCCTTCCCAAACTCAGCCATCACATCGATCCCCATTCGTTGGCCGATCGTATAAAAGTACACGTCGCAGGAATGGACTAATGCATTATGCAGATCGACGTACCCATGACCACTGGCTTTCCAGTCATGATACAGCCGCTTGCCGAACTGGTACCCCCCATTGCAGAACACGGTACTGGAAGGGGACATAGTTTTTGTCTCCAACGCGGCGACGGCCATTGGAATCTTGAAGGTGGAACCGGGGGGATACTGCCCCTGTGAGGCTCGATTGTTCAACGGACGTCCTTCGTCCTGCACGATTTCCACCCATTGCTTCGCGGTCAGTTCTCGCGAGAGCACGTTGGGGTCGAAGCCGGGACGGCTGGCCATGGCCAGAATATCTCCACTGTTCGGATCAAGGGCGACGATGGCGCCATGTTCCTCGCCCAACAGATCTTCGGCAACCTTTTGGAGCCGCACATCAATGGTGAGATAGAGGTCGTTCCCCGCTTGCGGCCTCTCAACAACCGAGGCCTTCTTCTCGTGGCCGAGCGCATCGACTTCCACACTCTTTTGACCGGCCATTCCCCGCATGTGCCGATCATAGGACTTTTCCACGCCATATTGCCCCACGATGCTGCCTTGGTGGAGATCGAGAAACTCCGGTTTTTCCAGTTGATCTGCTGAAATTTCTCCTACATAGCCCAGAAGATGAGCCGCCGTCACACCGCCCGGATAGTTGCGCTGCGACTCGACCTGAATCATGACCCCGGGCATGTCGAGACGATGGGATTCGACCAGCGTGGCATCGCGCAGGGTCATGCGATCTTTGATTTTGCGAGGAAGCAGCTTGCTGCCTTTCGTCGTCATTTTTTTCCGAACGATGGTCGGGTCGAGGCCGAGCAAATCGGTCAGCTGCTGAATCAAGACTTCGCGGTCCTTCACGTCTTCCAGCGTGACGTAGAGGCTGAAGCTCGGTACATTATTCGCTAGGAGGACACCGTGCCGGTCATAAATCAGGCCCCGTGCCGGTTCGAGCAGAACCAATCTGGTACGATTGTTTTCCGACAAGTCTCGATAATACGGCCCCTCGTAAATTTGAAGATGCCAGAGACGCAGACCAAGCAGCACCACCACCAGCAAGAGTCCGACACGGAGAATAAAGAGCCGTCGATGAAGGTCGCCAAATTCAGGTTCCGAATAATGCGACGTCAGCATAATAACCGCCTACATTCGAGATTCGGCCATCAACTGCTCGATATTCAAACGACTCCACATGAGCCAGTAGATCAGACCTCCAATCAGCGCATCAAGACAGGCTTGCGGCAGCACCACTGTCCAAAGAGCCCACCACCAATCCTGTTGCGCACTGAGCTTGAGAACGAACGGAGTGATCAGCCCAGCTAAGCAGGAGACGACCAGCAGTCCCGCCACCAGAACGACCGGGCTCAGGTAGACCACCTGTCGGCCTACAAGGCCTGCTACGAACCCCACGATCCCCTTCAAAACCACACCGGAAATTAGATCTTGCGCAGAGAACAGACTCATCGCCCATCCGAGTGCGAGACCGACCAACAAGCCATCCAGCTCGCCTGCTATGAGCCCGATCAAGCACACCGCCACAAAACCAAGATCCGGCTTCACCCCCCACAAGCTGATGTGCGGCAGGAGAATGGATTGAACGGGCACAAGACCCACGATCACGGCAAAATAAATGAGAGCCTTCATGGCTTGGGCTTTGGAACGCCAAGACGCTCCCCTTCGGTCGGAATAGAGGAAGACCGAATAACCAACACTTCTTCGACCCGATTCGGATCGACATCCGGAGAAAGTTCCGCAGATTGGAACAGCGCTTCCTCTTCCCTATCGATTCTGATGATCGTGCCGATCGGTATACCTCGGGGGAACCCCCCCACCAATCCTGACGTGACGACGTGATCACCAGGCCGCGCGTTGGACAACAGCGGAATGTACTTGAGCCGAGCCTGTCCCTGCGTCGTCCCTTCGACTATGCCCTCATCTCTCGTTCGCTGGATCAATCCAGCAATCGCATTATTGGGATCCGTCACGAGCAGAACGACGGCGGTGGAAGCCGTAGTCTTGACGACGCGACCGACCACACCTGCCGGAGTAATCACTCCCTGGTCCGATTGAAGGCCGTCGGACGCACCCTTGTTCAGAATGATCGTCTTATACCAATTGCCGGTATCGCGCCCGATCACTTGGGCGGCCACGGAGGTGGGAAGGGCTTGCTTCTTAAACTCCAGCAGTGCTGAGAACCGCTCCGTCGCCACTGAAGCTTCTCGCAGCTGCCCGTTTTGTTCCTTGAGAAGATCCAGTTCTCTCCTCAACTGTTGATTTTCTTCTTCAACCCCTTGGAGATCCACATATCGTTCCCAGATACCGGCGATCCGATCATGGATTCCGGCCACGGCCTGAAGAGGCCAACTGATAATCCATCCCAAGGGGTTGCCCACTTGCTGAAATACGCTTTGGAGTTGGCCGGGAAGCAGCAGGAAGCCGAGCACGAGAATGACGGCAAGAACGAGGGCAACACGCCTGGCGCTGTACGGTGCGCGTAAATTGACCATCCGCATGAGGGATGGAACCTTAACGGAGGTTGTTCGCCTGAGACATGACCGATACCTTTCGGAGGAGATCCAGCTCATCCAGAATCTTGCCGACCCCCAACACTACAGAGGTCAGCGGATCGTCCACCGTAATGATCGGTAGGTTCGTTTCTTCTCGGAATCGTGTGTCCATCCCTTTCAGGAGGGAACCTCCCCCTGTCAACACGATCCCACGGTCGATAATATCCCCAGCCAGCTCGGGCGGGGTGTTTTCCAATGCGATTTTGATCGCGTTCACGATCGTCCCGATGGGTTCTTGCAATGCTTCACGAACCTCAGCGTCATCGATGACCAATGTGCGCGGAATGCCGGAAATCAAATCCCGCCCCTTGATCATCATGGTTTTCCGCTCCTCGAACGGGTACGCGGACCCAATTTCAAACTTGATTCGCTCCGCCATATGCTCGCCGATGAGCAGATTGTACTTTTTCTTGATGTAATTCATGATCGCTTCGTCCATGCGATCACCGGCGACCTTGACGGACTCGCTGTACACGATGCCGCCCAGTGAGATGACGGCGATGTCCGTCGTACCGCCACCCACATCGACCACCATGTTGCCGGACGGTTCCGTAATCGGCAATCCGGACCCGATGGCGGCAGCGACGGGCTCTTCGATCAGATAGACTTCTCGTGCCCCGGCCAATTCGGCGGAATCTCGTACGGCACGTTGCTCCACCTGTGTGATGCGGGAGGGCACGCCGATGATGATGCGCGGCCGCACAAACGCGCTGCGATTGTGGGCTTTCCGGATGAAATGTTTCAGCATTTGCTCGGCCATCTCGAAGTCGGCGATCACACCTTCCTTCATCGGCCGAACGGCGACGATATTCCCGGGCGTGCGTCCGAGCATTTTTTTAGCGTCCGCTCCGACGGCCAGCACTTTTTCGCTTTTCTTTTCAACCGCGACGACGGAGGGCTCATTCAGCACAATCCCCTTCCCGTGAACATACACGAGAGTGGTGGCGGTCCCTAAGTCAATCGCCAGGTCATCGGAGAACCACCCAAACATGTTTCCCGGGAACCCCACGGCGTCTCTCCCTTCATCATGGCCGAGCGATCCAGCGCCCAGCCTGTGTGCTTCGTGTACGACTTACCTAATCCGGGACCGCAAGTTGACCGGCGTCTAACACGTGAGTCCTTGCCACTTCATCGCCAAGCCGACGACCCTGCTCATTCCCAATGATCAAAAAACTTTCGAACGCTAAAATGGCCAGCGCTACGAGCCATCCAATATACGGAACCGCATACGCGATCTGTGCGCCACCCAGCGGAAGATTCCGGATGATCGACTCTCGGAACCCGGCCGTATCCCGGCCATCCAATCGCATGGTTTGCAAACCTACCAACCGTTTGCCGATGCTTTTTCCCCCCGCAAAGCCATCGGCAATCAAGATGTAGGCCAGGCCGGAAAGAAAGCCGACCGGAGGAGCAATTTCGCCGGCGGCGACGACAATGAACAGATCAATTAATTTTGCGATGAACCGATTCAGAACATGGGCCTTCGGATAGACTCTTGCTTCCAGCGACGTCGAGGTTGGCCCCTCCCCTGCCAAGGATTCTCCTTCTAATTAGTGGCAAAGTATAACAAATTGCATCAACTTGCACAAACAAAGACCGACCTTTTTTTCCTGGTCTTCTTCAAAACCTTGCCGAGCCGTCTTTCCGCTTCCGGGAAGAAGTGCGCAGGAGTCATTCTCCCAGAAACCGGCGCTCGTAGATATTCCACGTAAGGCTGAACTTGCCGGCCCTTGCCTTCCGTCTTATTCCGCAAGTACACTGCCTTTTCACAGAAGAAGAGGATTGACATGATCAAGACAATGCGGAATGCGGCTCACAACTACCCTTGGTTGCTCAAATCCATTATGGGAATCTTGGCTATAGCCTTCGTGATTACGATGGGATGGTGGGGATTCGGAGAACAAGGCAGCGGACCCGTCGCCAAAGTCGGGGAGCAATCGGTTTCCATCGATGAATTCAAGCGGACCTATGAAAACATGCGCCGCATCTACAAAGAAAACGTCAAGACCGATTTCAAAGAGGAAGAGTTCAAGGAATTCGTCGTCGGACAACTGGTCGATAGTCGTATCTGGATCATCGCGGCTGAAGAAATGGGCATACGGGTTTCCGATGCCGATTTGCGCGAACTGATCATGCAAACGCCGGTCTTTCAGAAGAATGGAGCCTTCGACCCGGAACTTTACAAACGTATCCTTGCTGCGAATCATCTCACCCCAGCGTCGTTTGAGTCGATCCAGCACCAAGAAGTTTTGGCCAATAAGGCTCGCATGATCGTACGAGACTCCGTTGCCCTGACCCCAGCGGAGATTGCCGAAGGACAATCTCTCATGACCAGGCCACAAGATTCAGATCCCGCTAAGGCAGCCGAAGCCAAGCAGCGGGTGCTGGATGACATGCTGTTGCAGAAGCAACAACGGGCTCTGGTGTCCTTCCAACAATCCATGAAGGCCAAGCTGCCGATTACCATCCGCAGAGAACTGCTATAAAGTCAAACTGCGTCTTGTTGAGCCCCGCTGGATCATCAAACAGCTAGATGATCAACATCGCGTCGCCGTAGCTGTAGAAGCGATATCGCTCCCTGACCGCTTCCTCGTAGGCTCTGCGAATCGGATCGATTCCGGCGAAGGCCGAGACCAGCATCAATAACGTGGTCCTTGGAAGGTGGAAATTCGTCATAAGGGCATCGACGACCTTGAATGGGAACCCTGGCGTCATGAAGAGCCGGCTTTCGCCGGACGTCGGGACCAGCTCTCCCTTTTCCTTCATGACAGTTTCAAGTGTGCGGACGACCGTGGTACCCACGGCGACTACCCGCCCACCAGCACATTTGGTCTCCTGAATTGCTTTTGCAGTCTCTTCGCTGATGGTGAATGCTTCAGCTCCCATCTGATGATCTTCAATCCGCTCAGTCGTTACCGGCTTGAATGTGCCGGGACCGACATGGAGAGTCACCGCCGCGATTTTGATACCCGACACGTTCAGTCGTTGAAACAGGTCTTCAGTGAAGTGGAGCCCGGCAGTCGGTGCGGCAATCGCGCCCTCGTGTTTGGCAAAGACCGTCTGATACCATCGGTGATCCTCCTGAGTCGATGCGCGCTTGATGTAGGGAGGCAGCGGCATGACGCCTCGTGCTTCAAATAACCGTGTAACCGGCGCCGGGCTTTCTACCACGACCTCAGTGCCCGTCGCATCGCGCTTCACGACGGTCGCGCGGGACTGCTGATCAAACTCGATGACCTGGCCGACATGGAAGGTGCCTTTGACCATAATCTCCCACCGCCCCTCACCCAGGTCTCTCACGAACAATACCTCGACCGGTATTCCTGTCGGTTTTTTGACTCCGGACACCCGCGCCGCCAAGACCTTCGTGTCATTCACGACCAGCAAATCACCCGATTTGAGCAGGGACGGAAGATCCGTGACACGACGATGCACAAGCTTATCGGTCTGGCGATCGAGGAGCAGCAACCGAGCGCGATCACGAGGGCTGACCGGCTGCAGCGCGACCAGAGAAGGATCGAAGGGAAAGTCGAACGCGGAGAGTTGCATCAGGAAGAGGGAACTGAAGGAGCAGGAGGTGTTAGAGTCAATGATGCATCCCGAAGCTCCGTTCCAGGATAGTAGTAGCCAAGAATGCTTGAAAACGAATAGCCCAACTCCGCTAGCTCTTTCGCTCCCCACTGGCAAAGACCAACCGCATGACCAGCTCCATAGCCGGAGAAGACAGCGTCCTGCCCGATAAACTCGACCGTAAATTGGGTACTGGGTATCACCGTGTAACCTACCGCTTTGCGTAGGTCTTCACCCCGTAGGACCAACTCTCCGTTAGAGTCCACAATCCGCAATGTCGCCACTCGTCCGGCACGGCTATGGGAATGCGGTGTGATCGTTGCAATAGTTCCCACCGCATATCCTTGTTGTCGCAAATTCTTCTCCAGGGCCTTGATTTTGATGGACGCTTTCCACTGATAGTACGGAGACTCGATATCGAACGGGCATTCTACACCCTTCAAATATGGGAGATCCTTCGACCACACAACCATGGCATCCTCCGTGATCCCGGCAGCGGTCGAAGAAAACGCGGCATAGATCGGAGCGCCTTGATGGGTCACCACGAGTCCCCTCGTCGACTCCACCGCTTCCACCACCCGCGTGTCGATCCCATGGCGGCCGCGATATACCTGATCTTGAATCCCCGCGACCACATCGTAGTCGCGAGTGGAGCTGAGCATGTGCTGATACAATGCATATGTTCGAGTAGCGACGGCCTGAACCTTCAGCATCTCCGGGTGCCAAGCCGGATTCACTTCTGCCGGCACGACACCCTTGACATACTCTTCCAAATCGACGTGATTGACGAGAAGCAGTCCCTTTCCTCGCCGAACAAGCTGGATCAACCCACTGACTTGGAGTGCGCCTTTCTCATCAGCAGCATGAAGCGCAGTCCTGTTACTGTTCTGGTTCAGCCAAAGTTTGAGGTCGTGATTCCCCGCCCGTAGCGTCAGTTGTTCACTCACCACCGGTTTGCCGTTGAGGATCAATGCATGGCCGCGCACCTTGATCCGCAAGACAGGCCGATAGGACCATGCCTGATCATGTTCGTCAGTCACCCAAATGGTCTGATCGGTATGCACTTCCAGCTGCTGGACATCCGGAGCCAACAGTACGCGGATCGATCGCGCCGCGTGGGCTTCCGGAATCGTGACCGAGCCGAGGCAGATGCTCAGTCCGGCGGCTCCGGCCAAAAACCGTGCGGCTATCATCGGCGGAAGAACCATCCTACGAGATAGAATAGCAGACTCAGAATGACGCTGAGGACAATACTTGTCGCGATGGGAAAATAGAAGCTGAAGTTATCACGCTTGATGGAGATGTCACCCGGAAGCTTGCCCAGCCAACTGAAAGTGCTTCCGAGGCCGGGAATTCGGTCCACCAGCACTAGGAGGATCCCGAGCACAGCAATGCCGAGGCCTATTCCGATCAAAATCTTGCCGAAGGTAGTCCATTCCGGCATCAACTCTCATCCCATGAGCGGAGTACCCAAGCAGTCCCGTGTACAGCACACGCGCTAGCCGTTCACTAGACATTCCGCGATCTGAATGGCGTTCAGCGCCGCTCCTTTGCGAAGATTATCGGAAACGACCCAGAGATTGAGCCCGTTGGCAATCGATTCATCCTCGCGCACGCGGCCGATGTAGACCTCATCTTTTCCGGTCGCATCGAGCGGCATTGGGTACAGCTTCTTCACCGGGTCGTCGTAGACAATCACGCCGGGCATGGCTGCCAGCGCGGCACGTGCTTCATTCGCCGTCAGAGGACGCTCTAACTCAACGTTAATCGCCTCAGAATGACAGCGCAACACGGGCACTCGCACCGTCGTCGCGGTTACTCGAATCCCCGGGGCACTGAGTATCTTTCGAGTCTCTTTCGCGATCTTGACTTCCTCCGAACAGTCTCCTCCCTCGTTGAACGAGCCGATGTGCGGCAACAGATTGAAAGCAATCTGATAGGGATAGACCTTGGTCGTGACGTCGCGAAACGCCAGCAAATCCTTCGTCTGATCCATCAACTCATCCATGGCCGCCGCCCCGGTCCCCGACACCGATTGAAAGGTCGTCACCACCACACGCTTCACTCCCACCGCATCATGAATCGGCTTGAGCGCCATGACCAACGGCGTGGTCGTACAGTTTGGAATGGAAACGATGCCCTTAGGCATGGAGCGTAAGGCGGCAGCGTTCACCTCCGGAACCACCAAGGGAACCTGATCGTCCATGCGGAACACGGCACTATCGTCGATCACCGCGATACCGGCCGCTCCCAGTCGTTGACCATAGTCTTTGCTGATGGCATCCATCGCAGAGATAAATGCCAGATCGACACCCTCGAACGATGAGGATTCCGTCAACTCTTCAACCGTCCAGTCCTGACCTTGGCACGTCATCACTCCGCCGGCAGATCGTTTGGACGCGAAGAGCCGGAGGCCCGTCAGCGGAAATTTCCTCTCTTCCAAGATTTCAAGCGTTTCTGTTCCAACCGCGCCGGTCGCGCCAAGGATCGCCACCATGTACCCTGGTTTCTTCTTGATCATGAAGCCCTTACTCCAATGCCAATACGCGAATTCGATGATTGAAGGTGTCGGCCACCAGCAGCGTTCCGTCGCGGTCGGCAACGATACCGAATGGGTAACACAAACTTGCTTCTCGTGCGATGCCGCCGTCTCCGGAATAGGATGGAAGTCCTTGCCCTGCCATGCAGAACGTTACTCCGGATGTCCCATCCCACTGCCGGACGAGGTGATTGTCTGAATCGGTTAGAAACAGACGCCCCTCATGGTCCAATGCAATTCCGGTCGGGCGTGAAAGGCTGGGCGAGGGGGCATCCGACGGCGACTCATACCGATACACTCCGCCGTCGCCGGCCACCGTGGTCATCAACCCTGACGAAAGCTCGACGCAGCGGACTCGGTTGTTGAATGTATCAGCAATATACAGTCGGTTGTCCATCAGCGCCAATCCGCTTGGACCGGCAAGAGCCGTGTCAACAGCCGCCTTCCCGTCTCCGTCGTATGTCGAAATTCCGGTTCCAGCAACTGTCCGGATCACACCGGTCTTGAGGTCGATCACCCGTACACGATGATTGCTTTGATCGGCGACATAGAGCCGGCCCGCGTCGTCAACGGCCAGCGCTGCCGGCTCATTGAGCGCAGCCTTGTTGGCCGGGCCACCATCACCGGAGAATCGGGCATGACCGGTTCCGGCTAGAGTCGAGATGACTCCCGTTTCTGAATCGACCATTCGTACACGATGGTTCATGGTATCGGCGATATAGAGATTCCCCTCTCGATCCACAGCGATTGCCGTAGGGAAGTTCAGCTGCGCCTGCACGGCGGCCTTGCCGTCCCCGCCATACCGTTTGGTAGATGTGGCTGGTTGATTCGTCCAATACCGGACAGTTCCGCTCAAATCGGCTTGCTGAGTAAATTTCGCCGAACCGGTTTCACCGGTGCCCTCGGCCAAAGGGTCCTCATCAGTGCGCTGGGCGGGTGAACCCCGCTCGACAGCTGAACGCATGTGATCGTCCTCAAACATGCCGGCCACCGTTGAGATGACGCCGGTCGCACGATCAACTTTCCGAACGACATGATTTTCAGAATCGGCCACATAAACGTTGCCATGGCAATCGATCGTCACGCCTTTGGGCTCGTTCAAACGAGCCTGTAGTGAAGGTCCACCGTCTCCCGTATAACCGGACTCGCCGGTGCCGACGAGTGTTCTGATCATCCATGTGGAAAGAATGGTTGCCATTGTTCAGGGCAGCTGACTAATTCAAGTTTCGAATGATTACCTCACCCATCTCCACGGTGCCGACGAGCTTCGCTCCAGGACTCTGAATATCTTTGGTCCGATATCCAAGGTCGAGCGTTTTCACGATGGCCTGTTCGATAGCTTCCGCTTCTTTATCGAGCTGAAAGGCATACGACAACATCATGGAGGCCGATGAGATCGTGGCAATGGGATTGGCGATATTTTTCCCTGCAATGTCCGGAGCGCTCCCATGAATCGGCTCAAAGAGGCCGACCTTGGCGCCGATGCTCGCAGACGGCAACATACCGATCGAACCGGTCAGCATCGCCGCTTCGTCACTCAAAATGTCTCCGAACATGTTGTTACAAAGCAGCACATCGAATTGTCGCGGGTTCCGCACCAGCTGCATCGCAGCGTTATCCACGTAGATATGTCCCAGTTCGACGTCAGGATAAGACGAGTGGACATCGATGACCACCTTTCGCCAAAGCTCGGACGATTCCAACACGTTCGCTTTATCGACCGAGGTGACTTTCTTGCGCCGTTTCCGTGCCGCCTCGAACGCTACCTTGGCGATTCGCCGAACTTCTTCCGTTGAATAGACTTCCGTATTGATCCCTCGTTCTTCACCATTGGGCAACTTTTCGATCCCCTTCGGCTTGCCGAAATAGATGCCGCCGGTGAGCTCGCGGATCACGAGGATGTCGATCCCCTCGACAACCTCGCGCTTCAACGTGGAAGCATCCACCAGATTCGAATAGAGCTTGGCCGGCCTCAAATTGGCATAAAGCCCCAAAGCTTCCCGGATTCCGAGCAGTGCGCGCTCCGGCCGCAGACTGTACTCCAAGCTTTCCCATCGAGGTCCCCCGACTGCGCCCAGCAAGACGGCATCGCTTTGCTTGGCGAGCGCCAATGTATCTTTCGGCAGCGGCACACCCACTTTATCGATCGCCTGCCCGCCGATATCGGCTGCGACAAACTCGAATGAGTGCCCATATTTCTCGGCAACGGCCTTCAGGACCTTCACGGCTTCGGGAACGATCTCGCGCCCGACTCCGTCACCGGTCAGCACTGCAATCTTGGCCTTCACTATTGCTCCTTTCGATGACTCAATACGCTCCGCCTATTCCAGTATCGTTTCATCTTCAAGCCGCCAGGCCGGATCGACGAGACACAAGAACTCGACATCGGTCTCCCCGGTATTTTCGACGAACTGTTGTCCTCCCGGCGGCACATAGATAGTCGTGCCTGCTTCAATCGGCGTGACTTGTCCGTCGATCGTGAAGCGACCCCGCCCTGAAATGAAGTAATAGACTTCCGACGAGGCCAAGACGTGGCGCTTAGAGCGTTGACCGGGCGGTAATGTCCCGTGGGCAAGACTATAATTCAGTTTGAGCTGATGCCTGGCAGGATGAAAAATCTCCCGCAAACGAGTCTTGTCCCCGGCCAGAAACTCGGCGCGATCCGCCGGTGTCACCTTGAACACAGACAAACCCTCTCAATCCAACAAACCTCACCACGGGTGAAACTGTACCGTGGTGATCCGCGTCAAATCAAGTTCACCTTCTGCTCGCCTTGCGCCTGCTTCGTCGCGAGGTAGGCCAGCTTATTCAGGGCGCTGACATAGGCCCGAGCAGACGCCGTGATGATATCGGTATCGGCGCCATGGCCGGTAACCGTCCGCCCATCCTCTTGCACGCGCACCGACACTTCGCCCTGTGCATCCGTTCCACCGGTGATGGCCTTCACGACATACATCAATAATTTGCTCTTTGTCTGTGTCATAGTGGCAATGGTGCGATACACAGCATCTACCGGCCCATCGCCGGTCCCAGTCCGAACGAGAGGTGTGCCGTCGATTTCCAATTCGACCGTGGCTGTCGGGACCCGATCCGTTCCACTCGATACTTGTAGTCCCTTTAAGACGATGCGCTCGGCCATCTTCGACAACTCTTCGGAGACAATGACTTCGAGATCTTCCTCGAAGATCTCTTTCTTTTGATCGGCAAGTTTTTTGAACCGCTCGAAAGCATGGTTGACCTCTGCCTCGCCGAGTTTGTACCCCAACTCTTCCAACCGCTGCCGGAAGGCATGCCGCCCGGACAACTTGCCCATCACCATCTGGCTTTCAACCAATCCGATCGATTCCGGACGCATAATTTCATAGGTCGTCTTCTCTTTGAGCAAGCCGTCCTGATGAATGCCCGACGTATGGGCAAAGGCGTTCGCCCCCACGATCGCCTTATTGGGCTGCACCACCATCCCGGTGATCTTGCTGACCAAACGGCTGGTCTTCGCAATCTCCTCGGTTCGGATACGAGTATCAGCTCGGTAAAAGTCCGATCTGGTTCGGAGGCCCATCACAATCTCTTCCAAGGACGTATTACCTGCGCGCTCTCCGATTCCGTTGATCGTGCATTCCACCTGGCCCGCCCCATTCATAATGGCCGCCAAGCTGTTCGCCACCGCGACACCCAAATCGTTGTGGCAATGGACGGAGATTACGGCTTGTTCGGCATTGGGGACTTTGTCGCAAATTCCCTTGATCAGTGCGCCGAACTCCTGTGGAACGGCGTACCCTACCGTGTCGGGGATGTTCACGGTGCCGGCCCCGGCAGCGATGACCGCCTCAATAACCTCGTGGAGAAACGAGGGATCTGATCGGCTCGCATCCATCGGAGAGAATTCAACATCGTCAACATAGGTCCGTGCCCGCTGAACCATCTCCACGGCACGCTGCTTGGCCTGTTCCCGCGTCATCCGAAACTGGTGCTTCAGATGAATATCGGACGTAGAAAGAAACGTATGGATGCGGACCTTCGGCGCGCCTTTCAATGCCTCCCATGCTCGGTCGATGTCCTCGGGACGGGCCCGCGCCAGACTGCAGATCGTCGGTCCTTCGACTTCTTGCGCGATACGCCGCACCGCATCAAAATCTCCGGGCGAACTATAGGCAAATCCCGCTTCAATAATATCGACGCCGAGACGGGCCAGTTGCTTGGCCACCATGACCTTTTCTTCCACATTCATGCTGGCGCCGGGCGATTGTTCGCCGTCCCGCAACGTTGTATCGAAAATTCTGATCATGCGTGTCATGGTGCCACCTCTCTCCTCTAGAAACACAAAAGCCTTCATCCCGTTATATCCAGGGACGAAGGCTTCACGCGCTCCGTGTTACCACCCTGATTCAGCCTGAAGACCGACCGGTCGTCAGACCCTTCATTCTGCCTCTTACGGAGGCAAGGCGGAATCTCCTACTTCATGTTCGGAGATTCGGCTCGGAGGCGAGTTCGGCGGCGTCTAGGCTGGTTTGCACCACCCACCAGCTCTCTCCAGAATATTGACCACCTGTTTCTAGGCGGTTCGCGTACTACTCCTCGTCATAGCCCTTCAGAACCTTTTCAATTCCTCCCACTGTTGTTCGCCGTTATGAGTTTGATTCGATCGGCGGAGACTCGACTTTTCCATTGCTCTTTTTCCCGGCTGCCGGAGCAACCAGCCAAAAGACTTTTTCGACCGGTCCCATCAATGCATAGCCGGCAAAGATGACAAATAACATAACCGCCGGCCAGGCTGCCACCAACATCAAAGTAAGAATACCCCAGACAAGATAGGTAATCTGCCGGTGGCCCTTGAATTTCAGTTCTTTAAAGCTGCGATACTTAATCGTGCTGACCATCAAAAATGAGAGCGCCAAAGTCATGAGCAGTACCACGATCGGCCTGACATCCCCTCCCATCTTGAGGAGGTAATGATCAAAGACCACCAAGGACGCCACCACACCTGCAGCGGCGGGAATAGCCAGGCCGGTAAAGTACTTGCCGTCTGACAGCGCGACGGTGGAGTTGAATCGTGCCAACCGCACGGCTCCCATGGCCACGTAGGCAAACATCACCGCCACGCCAAACGTCCCTTGTCCGCTCAGCGCCCAGGAGTAAATCAACAACCCTGGTGCGACACCGAATGACACCACATCGGACAGCGAGTCATACTCCAGCCCGAACTGACTCGTACTGTTGGTCAGTCTGGCCGATTTCCCATCCAAAACATCAAAAATCATCGCGACAAGAATCGCAATGGCCGCTTCCAGGTAGTTGGCGTTGAAGACGGACAATATCGCAAATATGCCGCAAAACAAATTGCCGGTGGTGAACAAATTCGGGATGAGATGCATGGCGGCTTTCCGCCGTTTCCCTTCTTTCCCAAACGAACTTCTGAATCCTGCCGTTTTCATGGCAACTCTCCCAGGATGGTCTCGCCACCCTTCACCCGTTCACCAACGGCCACTCGGAGCTTTGTGTCCATCGGAAGAAAGGTATCCATGCGCGATCCGAAACGGATCAACCCATATCGTTCACCTCGGATAGCTCGATCCCGCGGCGAGATCCAACACACAATGCGCCGAGCGATCAATCCAGCCACTTGCACGCACAGAACCTTCATGCCTTCATGCGTCTTGATCATCATAGCGTTTTGTTCGTTCCTCAACGTCGCTTCCGGCTTGCTGGCGACCAGAAACAGACCCGGTTGATATTGCACATCTTCGACCACCCCATCACAGGGCATCCTATTGATGTGAACATCGAAGACATTCAAAAAAATCGTGAGTCTGATACTGCGCTCTTTCAGGTAGCGCGGCTCGAACTCTTCCTCGATGGCGATCACTTTCCCGTCGCCGGGAGCGATCACCAGCTTTGGCCCTTGTGGTACAGCCCGCGCCGGATTCCGAAAAAACCAGGCAGAAAATAATGTCGCGATGGCGCCGACACAGGCGACGACCGGCCAACCCAGCCATCCTGTCAACAGTGTAACGCCGGCGGGAACCGCGATGAAGGGAATTCCTTCTTTGGCAAAGGGGACGCCGACTGCTCGATCCGCCACAGAATTGCCTCACTCTACGAGGGATGTTCAAACGGACTGTCCAGCAAGGCCGCAGTGAGCGAAAAGGCGAGGCGTACGTTTTGATGGTACGTTGAGCCTTTGAACGATACGAGAACGAAGCTGGCAGTCTGTTTCAGCATCCCTAGTTCTTGGTTTTATCGACGAGCTGATCCTTCTTCAACCACGGCATCATCCCCCGCAGCTTGGATCCGACCGCTTCGATGGGATGGGCCTCGCCCTTGGCAAGGAGCGCGTTGTAGACCGGCCGATTGGCTTGATTCTCCAAGACCCATTCTTTGGCGAACCGTCCTGTCTGAATCTCCTCGAGAATTCTCTTCATCTCCTGCTTTGTCTGTTCGGTCACCACACGCGGACCTCTGGTCACATCACCGTATTTTGCCGTCGTGCTGATCGAGTAACGCATATTGGCGATCCCGCCTTGATAGATCAGATCGACGATGAGCTTCACTTCATGCAGGCATTCGAAATAGGCCATCTCCGGCGAGTACCCTGCTTCAACCAGCGTCTCATATCCGGCCTGGATCAGCGACGTCAACCCTCCACAGAGGACGGCTTGTTCGCCGAAGAGATCGGTCTCGGTTTCTTCTCGAAAATTTGTCTCGATGACACCGGCTCGTCCACCGCCGATCGCACTCGCATAGGCCAATCCGACCTGCCTCGTGGTGCCGCTGGGATCCTGGTGGATCGCCAGGAGGCAAGGAACCCCGCTGCCCTTCGTATACTCGGAACGAACGAGATGTCCAGGCCCCTTCGGGGCTACCATGAAAACATTGATGGAGGCCGGCGGCACAATCTGCCCGAAGTGAATATTGAAGCCATGACCAAATGCCAAATAGGATCCAGCCTTGAGATTAGGCGCCACTTCTTGCCGATAGATGGCGGCCTGCGCTTCATCGGGCGCCAGAATCATCACGACATCGGCAGTCTTCACGGCATCGGCGACGGGCATGACCTTGAGTCCGCTCTGCTCGGCCTTTTTCCACGAAGCACCCTCACGCAACCCAATGACGACCGACACACCGCTTTCTT
Organism: Nitrospira sp.; assembly: GCA_019636835.1. Classification (GTDB taxonomy): domain Bacteria; phylum Nitrospirota; class Nitrospiria; order Nitrospirales; family Nitrospiraceae; genus Nitrospira_D. Next base: position 17,865 of record JAHBWU010000021.1, on the reverse strand, counting down.
TCAAGTTCAGCGCATGCGCATGACCCTGACTTCCATAACCGATCACAGCCACGGTCTTGTTTCGGATTTGCTGAATATCGACATCCTTATCGTAGTAAATTTTCATGACCAACCCTTTCCCTCATCTCATCAGTATATAGCAAAACTTGGAGCGCAGCAGGACGTTAGTCGCGGGCGACCTTCTTTGCTTGAATCGCAGCAGAACGAACCGGTTCCCGTGCCACGGCCACCCGACCGGTGCGGACCAAGTCTTTGATCCCGAGCGGCTGGAGCAAGTTGATGATCGCTTCAATCTTCTTGGGATCTCCCGATACTTCAATGGTGTAGGTGCTCGGTGTCGAATCGATCACATTCGCCCGAAAGATATCCACGATTCGGAGCGCCTCGGCTCGATCCGCATCCTTCGTGTGCACCTTGATGATCGCCGTCTCTCGTGAAACAAACTCTGTTTCGTTCAAGTCCACGACCTTGATGACGTCGATGAGTTTATTCAGCTGCTTCACGATCTGCTCGATGATCCGTTCATCACCCGAAGTCACAATCGTCATCTGAGACATGGATGGATCAAGCGTCGGAGCGACCGAGAGGCTCTCGATATTGAACCCACGGCCGCTGAACAACCCTGCGACCCGTGACAAGACCCCGAACTTATTTTCAACTGTCACTGAAATAATATGTTCCATCTTGACTCAAAGAGCTATGGCCGATGGCTTATCGCACGAGGCGAGTGCTGTCTTCCATTCTGCCGTCAGCTGTACCGATATGCTCTCACCCCTATGCAGTCAACACCGTATCTTTATCCTCCGGCGTCACTTTCGCCGCACCGGATTGTTTTTTCTTCAATTCAGGCGGATCCTCCAGGATCATCTCATGGTTGCAGCCGCCGGCCGGGATCATCGGATAGCAATTCTCATAGGGGTATGTCGGCACATCCACGATGACGGGTTTATCCGTCGCCAAGGCTTCTTTCAGGACGGCATCAAGGTCGCCGACCGTCTTTACCCGCAATCCAACCGCTCCATACGCGTCCGCCAGCTTGACGAAATCCGGAGTGGTATCCAGATAACTCGATGCGTAGCGGCCTTCATAGAACAGATCCTGCCACTGACGGACCATGCCGTGAAATCCATTGTTCAAGATGACGATCTTTACCGGCAGCTTGCTCACCACCGCCGTCGCCATTTCCTGCATGTTCATCTGGACACTGCCGTCTCCGGCGATACAGAGCACCAGCCGATCACGGAACGCAGCCTGTGCCCCCATTGCAGCGGGGAATCCAAAACCCATCGTGCCAAGCCCACCTGACGTCAACCACCGGTTTGGCTTCGCCAGCTTGAAATACTGCGCCGCCCACATTTGGTGCTGTCCGACATCCGTTGAGACGATCGGATCCCGGTCCTTCGTCAGTTCATACAGCCGCTTGACCACCTGCTGCGGCTTGATCGGTCCGTTTTTCTCTTGGTGAAACGTCAACGGGTGGGTCTGTTGCCATTCCCGAATCTGATCCCACCACGGCTTCCGGAGGTCTTTCTGCTCACCGTTGACCGTCGCGCGCAAGATCTGATTCAACTCACGGAGCACCGTCCGGCAGTCGCCGACGATCGGGATATCGACATGGATGTTTTTCCGAATAGAGGTCGGATCGATATCGACATGAATTACTTTCGCATAGGGACAGAACTCCGACACCTTTCCCGTCACCCTGTCGTCAAACCGTGCGCCGATCGCGATCACCAGATCGGAATAATGCATAGCCATGTTGGCCTGATAGGTCCCATGCATCCCGAGCATCCCAAGGGAGAGAAGATGCTCTCCTGGAAACGCGCCAAGACCCATCAACGTCATGTCCACCGGGATCTGTGTCATCTCGGCCAGTTCAAGCAGTTCCTGTGCGGCTCCCGAGAAGATCACCCCACCACCGACATAGAGAATCGGCTTCTTGGCCTTCATGATCGCTTCAGCTGCCTGTTTGATCTGCCATTTGTTCCCGTCGTACGTCGGATTGTAGCCGCGGATCGAAACCGAATTCGGATAGGTGAACTCTGCTTTAGCCATCGACACGTCTTTCGGGATATCCACCAGGACCGGACCTGGGCGGCCGGTCGTCGCGATATAAAACGCCTCTTTGATCGTTGCCGCCAAGTCGTTCACGTCTTTGACGAGAAAATTATACTTCGTACAGGGCCGACTCAAACCCACGTTGTCGGCTTCCTGAAACGCGTCGTTCCCGATCAAACTGGTCGGGACTTGGCCGCTGAAACAGACCATCGGAACAGAATCCATATAGGCATCGGCTAACGCCGTAATGACATTGGTCATGCCGGGACCGGAGGTGACCAGGCACACGCCGGCTTTTCCGGTCGCCTTCGCATATCCTTCCGCCATATGGCCCGCACCCTGTTCATGGCGTGTCAAGATTACTTCAACATCTTTCTGCTGGTGGAGCGTATCGAAAATCTTCAAGACGACACCGCCTGGAAGCGCGAAGACTGTCTTCACTCCTTCCCGTTTCAGGCATTCGATGAAGATTTCAGCACCAGTGAGTTTCATGGCACCCTCCCTCTCCAACCGCAAGTATAAAGGTCTACTGTCGATCGTGAGACCTTAAAAACGGCACCCCTCGCGAAGCATGCATCATCGTGCAGAAATGTGTTTGAAATCAAGGGGGAAGATTCAAGATCCTAGCATCATCACAAAGGACCGTCAATACAACCACTCCCGGTAGGCCGATAGGAGAAGAAATGAAGGTCCTCAAGCAAAGGAGCTTTCACCGAATGAAGAGCGTGGATGGAAGACCTATAAGCCGGATTCTGTCCCGCAAAGAAGTTTCCCCCTTTGCTTGGATGATCATTTCTCTGGGATTCGAGTTGCCTCGAACCTCAAGCGACCTACCCGAAGACCTCGACCGGGCCAGTCGGTGCACGGAGCTCCATGGGGAGCCCGCACATGTCTTCCTATTTGGCCTTGCACCGGGCGACGCTTACCGTGCCGGCGATGTCACCACCACCGCGGTGGGCTCTTACCCCACCGTTTCACCCTTACCTGAGCCTCAGCGACCAGATGGGATCCCATCACCTTGGCCATCGGCGGTTTGATTTCTGTGGTGCTGGTGTCGGATTGCTCCGCCTGGGAGTTACCCAGCGCCCTGCCCATGGAGTCCGGACTTTCCTCTCGATGGGAACCCACCGAGCGACCATCCAGTCTTCCCCCCACGCTGAGTCAGTATAAAGAATGATGCTGGTTAGTAACAAGCTGACGGACCAATCCCCATAACGATCGGCGGCGAGTAGCAACAGTCCTTACCTACCACCTACTTCCGGTAGAGGGGCGGCCGGCATGGGGGTCCTTTTCTGATAGATGGCCATCGCCTCAGGCATCCACTCTTTCAATTGATCAATCCTGGTATCGTGGCCAGGATGGGTGGATAAAAATTCAGCCTGCCCTCCGCCCCCCGATAACTGTGCCATGCGTTCCCACAAGGCGACCGACTCACGTGGGTCATAGCCGGCATCCGCAGCTAAAAGAATCCCTATATAATCCGCTTCCGACTCATGCTTTCGACTGAAAGGCAACAGGACGCCGACTTGCGTTCCCACGCCGAGCGCCGCCATCGTCGCCTGGCTGACCATGGGATTCCCGCCACTGAGCCCAATCGCGGCACCCGCGACTTGCAATCCGAAATTGGCTGCTTGCCCCTGACTCATGCGCTCCGCGCCGTGGCGGGCCAAGGCATGCACCACTTCGTGCCCCATCACCGCCGCCAACCCGGCCTCCGTCTTGGCCGCGGGGAAAATGCCGGTATACACGGCCATCTTTCCTCCGGGAAGAGCAAAGGCATTGGCGGTCTTATCGTCTTTGATCACCGATACTTCCCACTGGAACTGCTGAGCCATCTCGGCATACTTTGAGCGTTTGGCAGCCTCGACAATGCGTGCAGCGATACGTTTGACCGGTTCGATCTCACGGGGATCCTGGGATAATCTCATCTTTGGATCAGTCTTAATCTGATCGTATGCCTGCGTCCCCATTTGCATTTCTTGACCGACCGACGTCATCAACAATTGCCACCGACCTGTATAGGGATTGGTCTCACATCCTGCGATGCTGATTTCCGCCATGAGGAGACAGAAGATCGCCGTGGCGCGTATGCGCTTCTGAGTACGCATCCTCATCTTCAACCTCCAACAAAAGTCTCGTTTGACGATGATTGACCACTCGTGAATCGGTTGATAGATTACCGCCGCCTCAACGGGATTTCCAGAGGGAACACGAACATGATGACTGCGTCACATCCTCGCAACAGGATCGAGCGCATCGGCATCGACGAATCCGGGAAAGGGGACTACTTCGGCCCCCTGGTCATTGCCGCGGTGTTTGTGGATGCGACGACGCAAGGTGAACTGAAGTTGATGGAGGTCCGCGACAGCAAGAAACTTTCTGATGGCCGGATCTTAGAGATGGCTCCCGACATCAAGACCATTTGCCCCCACAGCATCATCGCCATCGGGCCGCAGAAATACAACGAGCTCTATGCCAAGATCAAGAATCTGAACCGCTTGCTCGCCTGGGGCCATGCCAAAGCGCTGGAGAATCTACTGGAACGAGGCGTGACCTGCGAGCGGGCGATTTCCGATCAGTTTGGTGATGAGCGACTGATTCTCAACGCACTGCAAGAAAATGGGCGGAAGATCGTTCTAGAACAGAGAACTAAAGCCGAATCGGACTTGGCCGTCGCAGCGGCGTCAGTCTTAGCGCGGGCTGAGTTTCTCCTTCGCCTCAAACGCCTCTCCGACGAAGTCGGCACGACCTTGCCCAAAGGCGCCTCTCCAGCCGTCGAACTCGCCGCCAAGATGATCATCAAGAAACACGGAAAAGAACGGCTGGGCTCAGTAGCCAAATTGCACTTCAAGACCACTCAAGCAGTATTAACCGGACTGGCTTAAATCTATACTCACCACGAACTGCTCGCAAATGGCCGCCTGCGTGACTGGATCCAATCAGATCCAAGAGCGGTCCTCCCGGTCATACTCTGATTGACTGTTCCCCGATTTCCAAGCGAATCACTGGAAGGAGCTAGGAAGGAACAACTGGCTTAAGCCGATTCCCCTACTTCGAGGTCCGAAGGCTTGCTTTCCAATGCGGAAGAGCCTTCCACGATTGGTTCCCCTTCCCAATACAAGATGCGGCGGCAATAGGGGCAGAGGTGCAAATCTTCCGACCGTTTGACTTGCGCAATAAGCTGGGGCGGGATCTGGAGGCGGCAGCCTGTACATATGCCGTTACGCACGGCTGCAAGAGGGTGGTCTTTCCGCGAGGCCTTGACCTGGTTGTACCGATCGAGCAGGGCCTTCTCAACACGCCCTGAAGCCTCTCGATGGCGAAGTTGGAGTTGAGTCAGTTCCGTCGCAAGCTCCTTGTCCTGTGCGTCCAGCCCCTGCTTCTCCTGTGCAAATACCTTCTCCAGTGCGGTTTTCTTCTCCTGAATTTCTTTGACGGTCTTCTGAAGCTGATCGACCTTCTCCATCGTCAAGAGAATCTTTTCCTCAAAGTCTCCTCGTTTCTTATTCGCCAACTCCAGCTCGAACAAGTGCGCCTGATACTCTTTGTTGGTCTTCAGGCTTGCCGCGTGCGACTTCATCTTGTCTGTGTGCGCCTCATGCGCCTCCAGGTCCTTTTCGTGCGCACGACGTTCTTTCACCGCAGCCTCAACGGCGGTGGTCGTGTCGCTTAGGATCTGCGTTGCATCTCGAAGGGGACCTTCGGCAGCATGGAGCCGTTCAGGTATTCTTCGGCGGATCTCATCGATCTCCATGATGCGGAGATCGAGTTTTTGCAGTTCAATGAGCGGGGAAAGCTTTTGGTTCAACGGATCCTTTCCATCAATGCCGGCACACTGAAGAGTTCAGCTACAGGTCCGGACTGGTGGGCCCACTAGGACTTGAACCTAGGACCAGCTGATTATGAGTCAGCCGCTCTAACCACCTGAGCTATGGGCCCGATCGGAACGGTTCGGACTCAGGCTGACGTCTGGATGACTGATATCATACCTCACGGCTTCCATCGGCCTCAGTCTCGACAGGTATCGCCAACAGAACCGTGATTCTAGGCCGCTGCTCGGAGCAGAGTCAAATCACGCCGTCTTGAATTCTGGACTCTACAAGCTCTCGACAAAACTCCTCAGCTTTTTACTGCGGCTCGGATGCCGTAATTTCCTCAAGGCCTTCGCTTCGATTTGCCTGATGCGCTCGCGGGTGACTTCGAAATCCTGGCCGACTTCTTCCAAGGTGTGATCGGTCGCTTCACCGATACCGAACCGCTTTCGCAGGACCTTTTCCTCGCGAGGCGTCAAGGTTTCCAAGGCGCTGTTGATTTGCCGCTGTAAGTCGTAACGAATGGCGGCTTCCAACGGAGAAACGGCCTTCTTGTCTTCGATGAAATCGCCCAGATGGCTGTCTTCCTCTTCGCCGATCGGTGTTTCGAGCGAGATGGGCTCGCGGGCGATCTTGAGAATCTTCCGGACTTTGTCCAACGGCAGATCCATGCGCTCGGCGATCTCTTCGGGAAGAGGTTCACGACCCAGCTTCTGCACGAGATGCCTGGAGGTTCGAATGAGTTTATTGATCGTTTCGATCATGTGAACCGGAATCCGGATCGTTCGTGCTTGATCCGCAATAGCTCGGGTGATCGCCTGCCGAATCCACCAGGTGGCATAGGTACTGAACTTGTACCCGCGCTTATACTCGAACTTGTCTACCGCCTTCATCAGTCCGATATTGCCTTCCTGAATCAAATCGAGGAACTGGAGACCGCGGTTCGTGTATTTCTTGGCGATGCTGACCACGAGTCGCAAATTCGCTTCAACCAATTCAGCCTTCCCACGCTTCACCTTTTCTTCGGCCAGATCGAGATGCTTGACCGCATCCTTGATCTCTTCGGCCGGAACAAGCGCCTCCTCCGTTTCCAACTGGCGAATCTTCGCTTTGGCGGTTTGATAGACCTTCCGAATCTCCCCCAGAGCTTCTTCCGACACTCCGGTCTTCCGCTTGACCGCCAAGAAATCCTGACGAGTCCGGCACATTTTCCTCAGCAGCTCGGCACCGGCCTCCCCCCCCACACCGATCCGCCGTTGGCAGCTGACCGCTTCCCGCTCGGCGGCCCGGATCTGCACCGCAAGATCGCGGACACGCTGCACCATTCGGTCCTTCAGCACGCCATGGAGGTTGACCGATTCGATTTTGTTCACGACTTGCTGGCGGATCGCATCGAACTGCTTCTTGAACTTCTTTTGCTTGGCCGGATCACTGCCGAGATGCTTGCCCTTCTCGGCCAACGCCTTGAGCGCGAGCGAGACCTTGCGCACGGTATTCAACGACTCGAGTGTCTTGACCCGCAACTCCTCGTAATCCCGCTCCACCGGTGGCTGGTCTTCCTCAAAATCCTCTTCGGTTTCCTGGACCGGCACGATCTCGCGCACGTCGATCTGGGCGTTCTTGAGCTGATCGCGGAGAGCCAGGACGAATTCGATGGTCATCGGCATGCCGTAGATCACCGACGCGATATCCTTTTTCCCCTCTTCAATTCGTTTCGCGATTTCGATCTCGCCTTCGCGGCTGAGGAGAGCCACGCTCCCCATTTCCTTGAGGTAGAGCCGCACGGGATCGTCGGTGCGACTGAGCGCGCCCGGTGTCAGATCGATCGCCTTATCGTTTTCCTCCTCGGAATCCGACTCGACGTCCTCCACCTCTTCACCGACTTCGCCGTCGGATCGTTTCTGAACCCGATCCCCGTCGCCGGCTTCGATGATTTCAATATCCATTTCACCGAACATCGCCATAATGCTGCCAAACTGATCTGAAGACACGACTTCAGCGGGCAAGGTGCTGTTCAGCTCGTCATAGGTCAGAAAACCTTTTTCCTTCCCGATCGTGATCAGTTTCTTCACCTCACCGAGCAACTCTTGTTTCGGCATGACTACTCCTTCACCAATGAAACCACACCGGCGGTCGGCGTGCCGGCTTTCCGCATCCGTACTTGATTGATCTGCATATTCAGCAGGCGCGCCTCGTCCATACGGCCTTCGCGCTCAGCCGTTTTCAGCTTAACAATAAGCTCTCTCAAAACCTGTTCCGATTGCTTTCGGTCCAGGCAATTCAAACAGTCCGTAATGTGCGCCTGTACATCGTCGAAATGATCCTCGCGCATCGACAATTCAGTCGCCATGGCACCACAGTCAGGATCGCCCATCGACTCATCCAAGACCGATCTGAGACTAATGCGCCCATCTCTATCTACATGAGTGAGCGCGATCTCGACGAGCTTGCGGCAGGGCTCGACGGTAAAGGACTCCGGCCGTAGGCGCCGAACGTCGGCAGGCGACAATTTTCCGTGCAGCAGCAGTAAGAGGAGATCTCGCTCTTCAGGATATCCTTTGAAGAGGGCACTGAGCGGAGCCCTCTGTGCGGGCTGCGCGCGCGGTGCTTCCGCGCCTCGTTTCGGCTGAGCCAAAAGCGCCGGATAGCGTTCAATCAGCCGGGCCTCGCTGATCCCCAGTCGTTCCGCCACAATTTTAATGCGCTCCTGCCGCTCGATCGGATGCTCGCTCTTCTGCAGGATTCGCAGCACCTCATCGACGCTTCGAATGCGGCTTTCAAGCGAGCCGTCGTCAGCCTGCTTGATCGTGTGATTCAGCGCATAGTCCAAGAGACTCGGAGCAGCCGCTTCCAACCGGGCAAACGCCCCGGTACCTTCCTTCCGCACAAAGGTATCGGGGTCCTCACCAACCGGAAGAGCAACGACTTTGACACCCAATCCACTATTGACGAAAAGATCCAATCCCCTCAACGTCGCGCGCACACCGGCCGCATCAGGGTCAAAGAGCAACACGACCTGGTCGGCAAACCGCCGCAGGGCCTGAATATGCTCAGCCGTCAAGGCCGTCCCCAGCGTGGCGACGGTATGGGTAAGTCCTGCTTGGTGGAGCGCGATCGCGTCGAAATAGCCTTCGACGACGATCACAGTCTTGGTCCGCACGATCGCCTCGCGCGCCTGATCGAAGGCGAAAAGGGTTTGGCCCTTCTTAAACAACACGGTATCGGGCGAATTGAGGTACTTGGGCATGCGGTCGTCCAACACACGTCCACCAAATCCCACCACACGCTTGCGCAGATCGGTGATCGTGAACATGAGCCGGCCATGGAATTTGTCGTAATACCCATTACCATTTTGTCTCTGGCTTCCGAGCCCAGCTGCCAGGATCTCGCTATGAGAGAATCCATGTCGAGAAAGGAATTTAAACAACCCATCCCATTCCGGGGACGACACTCCGATTTGGAACGCATCCACCGTCGATTGTTGGATACCTCGTTTGTTCAGATACTCACGAGCCGTGGCACCGATGTGCAGATCACGTAGATTGGTTTGAAACCACGTCATCGAGGCCCGGTTGATTTCTTCAATGCGATGGCTCTGCCCGCGTTGCGCTCGTTCCGCAGGCGACTCTTCCACCGCAATGCCCACCTTGTCTCCAAGCTCCCGCAGCACTTCCGGAAAGGTTGTCCCGGTGATTTTGGTCAGAAAGGCGAAGACATCTCCTCCGGCTTTACAGCCGAAGCAGTAAAACATTTGTTTGGAAGGACTGACCGAGAAAGAAGGGCTCTTCTCCTGATGAAACGGGCACAACCCTACAAGGTTCTGCCCCGCCCTCCTCAGCGAGACATGGCGCCCAACGACATCCGCGATATCTACCCGATCTCGTATTCGATTCTTGATATCGTCGGAAATCAAGCTTCGGCCCACCAGAGTCGCAGCTCCTACGTTCCCGTCGTGCACGACCGGACGAGTCGGTTGATAAGTAATCGGAATAATTGACCGTTCAGATTAACAGACGGGTGGAAAAGCTGTCAATTCTGAGAATTCTATCACCCTGGAGGCCAGGCCATATGCCGTCCCCCGAGCACATGAAAATGGAGATGAAAGACGGTTTGTCCTGCATCCCGACCGGTATTCGCAACCAACCGATAGCCGGACTCCCGTACGCCTTTCAGGGCTGCGACCTTCGTACAGCTGATCAGCAATCGTGCGAGTAACGAATCATCGCCGACCCCTAAATCCTGCACGGCTGAAACATGCCGCTTCGGTATCACCAATGTATGGACGGGCGCTTGAGGATTGAGATCGTCAAAAGCCAGTGTGTGCTCATCCTCTTGAACCAGCTTCGCCGGAATCTTCTTCTCCACGATTTTACAAAAGAGGCACTCGCTCATCTCGACCTCTCCACCAATTCAACATCATCATTGGTTCCGTCCTGATGATCCCTATTGACCATTCAGCTATTTGCTGACCTTAGACTCGATTTTCCAAATCTGCCCCCCAACTCTTCATAAATATCCTGTAAAGACAAGTCGTGGTACCCCAGTACCATGAGGGTGTGGAAGAACAGATCGGCAACCTCGTACACGATTTCCTCTTTTTTGCCGCCTTTAGAGGCCAACAGGACTTCTCCGGCCTCCTCCGCCACCTTTTTCAGAATCTTGTCATGCCCTCCCTCGAACAGCTTTGAGGTATAGGAACCAGCCTGGGGGCTGGAGCGGCGCTCCCGAATCGTCCGCAGGACACTTTCGAGAATCCCGCCCTGCGCGTCTTGCGCATTCCGATGCACGACGTGGCCTTGTTCATCCATTCTAGAAAAGAAGCAAGCCCGCTCCCCTGTATGACAAGTCGGCCCAGCTGGTTGCGCTTTCACCAGAATGGTGTCGCGGTCGCAGTCAATAAAGAGCTCCTTCACGTGCAGCGTATGACCGGATGTTTCGCCTTTTTCCCAGAGCTTATTCCGTGACCGACTCCAAAAGTGCACCCTCTTGGTCACGACCGTCTTCGCGAGGGCCTCTTGGTTCATGTATCCGAGCATCAGCACTGTCCCGTCGAGCCAATCCTGAATGACGGCCGGGAGAAGCCCCTCGTCGTCGAACTTGACCTGATCTGCCGTTGTCTGACTCATCGTGTCATGCCGCTCGGGGAGGATTATCCAATCGGACAGGGACACCACGTTCCTGTAAATACGCTTTCGCTTGGAAGATCGTATACGTCCGAAAATGAAAAATCGAAGCGGCCAAGACTGCGTCCGCTTTCCCTTTCACGAAACCATCGTAGAGGTGATCGAGCGTCCCGACTCCACCAGACGCGATCACGGGAATTGACACAGCGCCTGACACCGTAGCTGTCAAATCCAAGTCGTACCCGGTTTGCCGGCCATCCTGATCCATACTGGTCAATAAGATTTCTCCGGCACCGTACTGTTCCATCCTCGTTGCCCACTCAACCGCATCAAGTCCCGTCGCATGGCGACCGCCGTGCGTGAAGATCTCCCAGCGATCGCCTGCCGCGCGCTTGGCATCGATGGCCACGACGATGCATTGCGTCCCGAAACGTTGAGCGGCCTCTTTCACAAACTCAGGCCGTCGTACTGCCGCGGTATTGATGCTGACCTTATCCGCTCCGGCATTCAACAAGCCCCGAATGTCGTCGAGCGTCCCCACACCCCCACCGACTGTCACCGGCATAAATACACGGGCAGCCGTCCGCTCAACGACGTCGATAATCGTCTTCCGGTTTTCATGCGAGGCCGTAATATCGAGAAAACAGAGTTCGTCCGCTCCTTCGTGATCATACCCCACGGCGGCCTCAACCGGGTCTCCGGCATCGCGGAGATTCACAAAGCTGACGCCCTTGACCACACGGCCCTCTTTGACGTCCAGACAGGGAATGATGCGTTTGGTCAACATCTCAATGGATCTGCCTAAAGACCGCCACCGCGTCTTCCAAATCAAGCTTGCCGTCATACAGGGCTTTGCCGACAATGGCTCCCTCGATTCTCGGACCGAGCGATCGGATGGCTCGCAAATCGTCCAAGCGTGTGATTCCTCCCGACGCAATCACCGGAAACGAAGAGAATTCGACGATTTCTTTCAAGGCGGGTAGATTCGGTCCATTCAGCATGCCATCGCGCGCGATGTCTGTATACACCACAGCGGCCATCGCGTAGCCTGCAAGTTTCTTCAACAAATCGATCGCTTTCACATCGGATACCGCCGTCCAGCCTTTTACCGCTATTCGGCCGTCACGTGCGTCGAGCCCCAGTACGATCCGCTGCGGAAACTCTTGGCAAGCCTGCTCCAGAAAAGCTCGATCGGTGAGTGCCGCTGTGCCGAGCACCACACGTGACACCCCGGCGTTGAGATACCGGCGCACTGTATCGATGGTCCTGATGCCGCCGCCGACCTGAACTTTTACGCGAACAGCTTTCATGACGGATTCAATTTGGGGCAAATTCTTGGGCTCGCCTTCGACCGCGCCGTTTAAATCCACGACGTGAATCAAACCGGCTCCCTTTTGTTGCCACCTGCCGGCGACTTCCGTGACATCGTCGGAATAGACCGTTTCTGCCGCCATATCGCCTTGACGTAACCGCACACAACGCCCATCTTTCAAATCAATAGCAGGAATAACCAACACCCTACTTGCCCTCCCCTGCACCGAACGGAAAGTCTTTCAAGACCTCTTCAACCCCATATTCTGCGAGTTCCGCCGCCGTCACGAAGGCCCATCGCTGTAAGAATCCCAAGAGGTCTTCGTTCATGGGCCGTTGCCGTTCATAATATTCACCGACCCAGAGCACTTGCCCATCCGCCGCTACTACCTTGGCCCCAAAGCCGACCGTCGCGGGAGGATCGGCTCCCAGCCGACTGCCCACCCGCTCTTGGTACACCGACACGAGACCGAATAATGCTGCATCCGCTTTCAGTCGTTTCGCAACGGCGGCTGCAGCTTTTTCCGGCTCTATTTTGGCCAGCTCTCCGTCAGCCGAAGCGACCCTGACCGCATCACCAGGAGACAATACGAGAAGGCCTTTCCGATCTTGAAGGCGCCCCCAGAACAATTCCGTCACCTTCTCCGCCGCATATCCAGGCACCACCATGGTTTGCTTAGGTGGAGGTTGTACGTCCCGTGGAATCCCCAAGGAGATGTCGGACCGACGAAGACTATCAGGGGTCGGAAGAAAGAGATCGCCTTGATCACGCGCTTGGGGGGTTGCAATCGACGTAAACGGGATCAAGACAATGGAGCGAATCTTGTAGCGGGCAAGTTCATCGGACGACTTTGTCGTGACTTTTGACCCGCTGCAACCTGTCGTGAGGGTTACCAACGCAACAGCACCTATTGCCAGGATCACCCTGGAGGGCATGGCCTGCCTCATCACTTCCACGCTCCAAAATTCTTGATCAATTGCAACCCTGTTACTTGACTCTTCTCAGGATGGAACTGGCACGCCACAACATTGTCCTTCCAAATACTTGACGTGAAAGGGATGCCGTATGTCGTGGTCGTGGCCGTAATCTGCTTGTCCCGTGGATCCACGAAAAAGGAATGCACAAAATAGCAATTGGCCCCGTCGGCTATGTCTTTGAACAGCGGACAGTGGCTTTGAATGCTGACCTGATTCCAGCCCATATGCGGAACCTTGAGCGTCTGGTCCTTTGAGAAAGCTCGAACTTTACCCGGGAAAATGTCGAGGCCCTCATGCTTGCCGAACTCTTCGCTTTCCGTAAACAACAGTTGGAACCCCAGACAGATCCCCAGGAACGGCTTTCCCGACTGAATCGCGGCCTTGATGGGCTCGATCAATCCATACTGCTTCAAATTCGCCATGCAGTCACCGAACGCCCCGACACCCGGCAAGACCACATGACTTGCATTTTGAATGGTAGCTGCATCCCGCGTGACAATCGCCTGATGTCCCACCGCCTCAAAGGCTTTCGAGACACTGCGAAGGTTTCCCATCCCGTAGTCGATAATGGCAATCATATGTTCTTCACACCTAAGGGGCCGTAACAATACCGCAACTGGAAGGTTCCTGCCACTGGCAATCTACGTCGCCACATTCGACTGGATATCGGCCAACCTTCTATGCGTTTGATTGACAGGAGGAAATCGAACCAGTAGCCTGAGCTGGTCCAAGCAGGATACCCGACATGAATGACAGCGCATTAATCGAATTCTTCAGACAAGCGATACCCGACCTCATTGCCCTGTATCGATTCGGCTCACAGGCTAAAGGAATCTCACGCCCCGAGAGTGATGTGGACCTCGCGGTGCTTGCGCGTCACCCCATTCCCGCTCTGCGCCGGTTTGAACTCGCCCAAGAACTGGCCGCCCAACTGCACCGTGATGTGGACTTCTTGGATCTTCGCAGCACCTCAACCGTGATGCGCATGCAGGTCATTTCGACGGGAGAATGCCTCGCCGCACCGGATGAAGCAGCCTGCCAAGAATTCGAAATGTATACATATTCAGACTATGCCAGGCTTAATGAGGAACGGCGCGAGATTTTGAAAAGGGTTAGTGCGAGCGGGTTGGTCTATGGCTGACGATGTCATTCTCAACAAAGCCGCCAGCATTGAGCAACGTGGCTATTCATGAATACGCCCGGCTCAATCTCGACGTCGTCCTTTCCATCATTACCAAGCAGTTGGACGACTTCCGCATATTTTCTTCGATGATTGTTAAAGTCTGCGCTTAGACATTCTCTCTGACAGCACGGTTGTTTTGGGGAATGGACTGACGGAAAACCTGATTGCCCGTCCAAAGCTTCAATTATGGCTGTCATTCGTATCTGGGTTTCCCCAGATTGCATACGCCAAGGCAAAAGCCAACCACCAACTAATAACCCGCCTAGGATATTATTCCAAAATGGATCCAGCACTTTTGAAACTGGGTTTAGCAACCCAAGCAATCCTAGCGGAATAAAAGTATAGAGAGCTGTCGCAAACACAAACCCTGAAGCATACTTACCTGCTCTTTTCGCAGCTATCCAAATGGCAAAGATCGGAAAAAGAAGAATAAAGATTGCTAATCCCTCAATAACATTGCGCCCAAAAGAAGAATCCTTAAATCCCTTCATCGCCACATAAAGTTAGAAACCGGATAACAGGGCGAACAAGGGGCTCCGCCGCGCGGAACGGAAGGGACGCCCTGAAGGATGGATGCAGTGATCACGGTGGAGCTGCTCACACGACAGGACCGAAGAAACCTTACAGCATTCCCTTCGTCGATAAGACCTTTCCGGCCAGCCGCTCTTCCAGCATCGTCGCATGATCGAGCGCCTTGGCCAGCGCCTTGAAGATCGCTTCCATGATGTGGTGGGGATTCCGGCCATAGAGCAGATTCACGTGCAGGTTCAGACCTCCGTGGGTGACAAAGGCTTGGAAGAAATCTTCGAACAGGCCGAGATCGAACGCCTTAATCTTTCGATCCGGCAGATTCACGTTATACACCAGGAAGGGGCGGCCGCTGAGATCGACGGTGACTTGTGCCAAGGTTTCATCGAGCGGCGCCGAGGCAAACCCGAATCGCTTGATGCCTGCCTTTTCACCCAACGCCTGGTGCAGCGCCTTGCCCATCACAATCCCGACATCTTCCACCGTGTGATGTTCGTCAATGTCGAGATCACCCTTGGCCTGGACGGTCAGATCAAAAAACCCATGTTTGGTGAGCAACTCCAACATATGGTCGAAAAAGCGGATGCCGGTGTCGATCTTCCCCTGTCCGCTGCCGTCCAAGGTCCACTCAACCCGGATGTCGGTTTCTTTGGTGGTTCGTTGGACATTCGCCTGTCGTGGAGCAGACCCGTTCTTCTTCATGAAAACCTGCTCTGCGCCGATTTGGCATGCGCATCAAACCCTTCGATCTGCGCCAGTCGAACCAACGGATCCTTGATCTTGGCCAATTCATGCTTGGTGTAGTGCACGATGTTGCTGACCTTCACATAGTCATTGACGGACAGCGGGGAAAAGAACCGTGCAGTGCCTCCTGTCGGCAGCACGTGATTCGGACCCGCTAGATAATCGGCCACCGCCGGTGGCGTATAGCGGCCCAAGAATAGAGCTCCGGCGTGGCGGATCTTCTCCAAATAGTCGAACGGATTATCCACGGAGAGCGTGAGATGCTCGGCTGCAATTTCGTTCGCGACTGCGATGGCCTCGTCCATAGTGGGCACGACGAACGCCACCGAATGGCGCGCAATCGATTTTGATGCGATCTTTTCTCGTTGGAGTCCTCTCAGCTGCTCTTCGATCAATTTCGACACGTCTTTCGCCAATCGCTCGGATGTCGTGACAAGGAATACCTGTGCGTCTTCGTCATGTTCCGCTTCGCAGAGCAGATCGGCTGCCACATGCGCCGGTCTTGCCTCGTCATCTGCTACCACCAGCAACTCACTGGGGCCGGCAATCATGTCAATTCCGACTGTGCCGTAGAGCAATCGCTTGGCTGTGGCCACATATATATTCCCCGGTCCGACGATCTTGTCGACCCGGCCGATGGTTTTTGTTCCATAAGCAAGTGCCGCTACGCCCTGGACGCCGCCGACGCGATAAATCTCCGTGACCCCGGCAATATCGGCTGCGACCAGCAAATAGGGATTAATCCCGCCCTTCTGGGGCGGGGTGACCATCACGATGCGCGGGACGCCGGCTACCTTAGCTGGAATCGCACACATCAACACGGAAGACGGGTAGACGGCTTTCCCTCCTGGCACATATACCCCGACGGCATCGACCGGTCCGACAACCTGTCCCAGGGTGGCATCCCCATCCTGATACATCCACGTTTTTGTCCGCTGCCGTTCATGAAACGACGTCACCCGCTGTGCTGCCAGCCGCAGCGCATCGCCCTCGTCTTTTCTGATATGGAAGTAGGCGTTCTTGATCTCCTCCGAAGTAACACGTAACGCTTCGGCCTTCAAAGTCACTTTATCGAATTGCCCGGTGTAGCGAAGAACGGCTTTGTCGCCGCCCCGCTCGACGGCTTGCAGGATTGTGCGTACGGTTTTTTCAACTGCCGTGCCGGTCGTCCGCCCTCGAAGCGCAGCTTTTTTCAAGGATGGAAGAAAGCTGCGATCTGCCTGGGTGACAATCTTCATGGGCGAACCATCTTTCTCTTGCGCATGCCTACAGCCGACGGACGACCATTGCCGGACAGTGCACGCTGGTTCTGTACCGCCGATCGGAGCTTACGAATCAACTCCATCAGCGGTTCTTGCTTGAGTCGAAGGCTCGCACGATTGACGATGAAACGAGCCGTCGATTGGGCAATGACTTCGACTTCGACAAGATCATGCGCCTTAAGTGTGCCGCCGGTTTCGACCAAATCGACGATTCGATCCGCCAACCCCACTACGGGAGCTAATTCAATAGAGCCGTATAACTTGATGATCTCGACCGGAACCCCGCGCTTATTGAAATAGCGCTCGCTGATGCGAGGATATTTCGTCGCGATGCGGATCTTGGACGACAGCCGATCATTCGAGTCCTCTCCCCGGAGCGAGGCGACGGAGATTCTACACGCTCCGAAGCCCAAATCCAATGGTTCGTATACGTCACTTTCTTGTTCCATTAAGACGTCTTTCCCGACAATTCCAGCATCCGCACCCCCATACTCGACATAGGTCGGCACATCACTGGGGCGAACGATGAGGAAGGTCATGTCATTCTCGGGACTGACAAATATCAGTCGGCGACTATCCCCCGATAATCCGGCAATCGCGTAGCCAGCTCGTCGGAAAAGATCCAGTGCGGACTCCATGAGCTTTCCTTTTGATAGCGCGATCGTCAGCATGAGGTACCCTTAGTGAGTCGTCGTAGCCTGTCGGCGCCGTACCTCGGCCCCTAAAGCTCCTAACTTCTCTTCAATTCGCTCATATCCCCGATCAAGATGATAGACACGTTGGACCTGAGTCACTCCCTCTGCAGCTAAACCTGCGATAATCAGACCGGCACTGGCACGAAGATCAGACGCCATAACCGGAGCACC